>NZ_KB291447.1:21028-49963 GCF_000318295.1 Capnocytophaga sp. oral taxon 326 str. F0382 | reverse complement strand
TAGCAAGAGTATAAAAGTAGATGAAAGAGCTAATATTATAAAAATATTAAAAGGAAAGGGCAATTATAATAAACCTGAATTTGCTAACCTTAAAAACTTAGAGGGGGTTGAGTATATTATAAATAATCCTCTTTTTGGTGGGAGTGTAGAAGTATGGTTATTAGCCGATGAGAATTTCAGACTACCTAAGCTAAAAATATCGAACAAAACAGCAAGTGTAAAACTTATTAATTTAACCACTTCTGTACTTGATTTATCAGAGGCAGAGAATTTATCCCAAATAATTTCTATTGGTAATAAAGAAGTGAAAGATATTAATCTTTCTTCCACAAAAATAATGAAAAGAGGTACTATAGGGTATGATAATTTTATAGGTGATTATTTATTTTTCTCTAAATGTCCTAACTTAGAGAATATAATATTCCCTGATCTTTCTAAGGGAGTTGCTACCCCTACTACAATTGGTCTTTTTGGTCTTTTGGAGCTTCCTAAACTAAAATCGGTTGTAGATATAAGCAAATTAGAGGCGGCAATGATTATAGAATTAGCTGGACTTCCACTTGTGCCTAAAATTAGTTATCCTACTGAAATTAAATACTTTTCATACGAAGAATTAGATGGAGAGGAACCTGAATTCCCAGGCAAATTAAGCTTTGATATCGGTAAAGATATATTTGATAGAGCTGAGACCAAAGCGTTTATCAATAAATACCTCCCTAAAGACCGTTTGCGCTTTTTTGGAGGGATATCAGAATTTTCAAAAGATATAGAGTTTTACGACTATACTGCTACAGAAAATGAAAGTGGTAGAAGTTTTATTCGCAAAACAAAAGGAAATACTCTAAAAGATTTAGCGGAATCTAATAGAGCTAAAAGAAAAAAGTAGTAACTAAATCAATTTTATATGTATCATTTTTTTAAATCGATAGCTTTTGTAGCTATCATAGGAATGGCATTAGTAGGATGCCAAAAAGAAGAGTTGAACATTGCTGATAATCCAGCCAATGGAGGAAACTCACAAAAAGCTAATACAGTGGCAGTGGTTAACGAACGTACCTCTGTTACATCTAACTTCACTGTAGATGGTGTAGTGGGAAATTACAAAGGTGAAATCAACCAAGTAAAAATGAATGGTAATAAGAAACCATCTGTCCCTAATAGGATAGTAAAAATCACCCCTAATAGTAGTAATAAATTTAACCTAAGTGTTGATGGTTTTAGTATAGGAAAAATGCCTGCTGATTTGACAATTAACATCAAAGGTCTTACTTTAAATAGTGACGGCACTTTTTCAGGACGTTTTCCTGACGGAGTAAACTTACTGTTCACTGATTATCCTGCTATCATTAATGGTAAATTCTTTAAGAGTGGTAATGATATCAAAATAGAGTTTACTTTGCAAAGTTGCGGAAGATACTTGATTTTCAAAAAATTTACAGCTTCTGTACACTTTGACACTTACTAAAAAGTAGTAACTTTAAGCCTAAGGAGAAGCGCTAACTTTCTCCTTAGGCATTTATTATCGAATTGATAGGATAAATCATAAATCAGATTGATAAGATAAGTTAGATTGATAGGATTGGGGGGTAAATCAAAAAAAATCTTACCTTTGCAGGAGCTAAATAATTATTAATAACGTTATGGAAACTTCCTTTCTAAAAACCAAAGGAGGATATAGGCACTTGCGTTGCTACCAAGTAACGGAAGTTATTTACGATATTACTTTCTTCTTTACCAAGCATTTTCTAGAAAAAGGAGACCGTACTATTGACCAAATGGTGCAAGCTGCACGCTCTGGAAAACAAAATATTGCCGAAGGGAGTGAAGCAGCAAGTACTTCTTATGAAACACAAATTAAACTCACGAATGTTGCAAAAGCCAGTTTGGAGGAGCTCCTAATAGACTATGAAGATTACTTGCGCGTGCGCAATATTCCACAGTGGAATGCAGGACATCCTCGCTTTAACAAGATGCGAGCTTTTGCTCGTAGTGAACAAATATTCTCGCAATACCGTTCACTACTTGATAAGTGTAGTGATGAAGAAATAGCAAACTTGTGTATTACTCTTATTCATCAGGCTACTTATATGCTCCGCCGATTGCTCGAAAAACAACAAGAAATATTCTTGAAAAAAGGAGGTATTAGGGAGCAAATGAGGAATGCAAGGCTAAGCTATAGAGCGGGAAGTTAAATCATAAATTATCGGATTAATCTGATAAGTCAGACAAATCGGATTGATCAGAAAAAATAACCTTACTATGAAAAAAATATTTTTATTATTTATAGGGCTTGTTCTTTTGGCTTGTAAAAAAGAAGAACAAAACAAGCCTATTGAAAATACCGACCCTAAACTGCAAACAGCTATCAGCGTACTAAAAGGCGATATGGTATTAGGGCAACACGTGAAATTGGCTGGTACGGACAGATCATTATTGCCTTCGGGCGTACCTACCAAATTTACTTTTACTTGGGACGAGCCCAGCAAACGCCTCAAAATGCACCTTGAGAAAATACAACCGGGCACTATGCCTTTTGCCGTGACAATGCACGCCTCCTTGGAGGCAATGGAACTCAGCTATTGGGACAAGCAGGAATACGAGGGCAATTGGATAAAATTCTACGATAAAGCTGCCGTAACTACCCCTTATGTACCTAAAGATTACCAAGGTGCTCCTATTACTAAAGAAGGCAGTACGGTAGTAACGGGCTTCTTCAACGTAGATACACACGAGGTGTATTTCTTAATCCAATACAATATGATGAACGTAGTGGGCACGGTGTTTAAACAAAAAATTGACCGCTCTCGCTTAGCTCACTTTCAAGAAGAGCTCGATGCCTACGAAGAGGCATTGGCTGAAACAAAATTGGACACAGGGGTTGAAATCTTCCACAGTGATAACAACCAGCAAGCTATTACGCTTTTGGGTGCTACTCAAACTATTACGGCTAAGCTCACCTACGAGGGTAAAACTACAGAGGTAACCTTGCCTATCGCCTTTGTGTGGGATGGTAAAGCACCTAACAATGTAACAGGGCGTATGCAACTATCGCTTGCCAAAACGGCAGTGAGTGGGGTGAACTTGCAATTGGCATTCAGTGGCAAAGCTCGTTTTATAGATGTGCTTACCCAAAATGAGAAGACTATTTACGGGCAAGGCAATACCGATAAAACCAAACTCAAAGCAGCGGAAGTAACCACTACCCTTTGGGACGCTACGGGTACACAAACGCTTAAAACTTCTGCTAAAGGCGAAGTGCGAATGATTGTGAATGTAGAGAAAAAAATAACCTCCTTCTCTTACCTTAACAAAGAATTAGGACTTACCATTTATGCCAAAGAAGTAGCTATAAGACCTTAAGTTAATGAGAATCACCATATCCATTTTACTATTTCTATTAGGAGGAATTCTCTCAGCCCAACAGGTGCGTATGCGGGTGCTCGACAAGAGTACCCGCTTGCCTATAGCTGCGGCAGTAGTGAGTTATACCGAGCCTGCTTATAGTGATAAACTACAGCACAGCATTGCCGATGACAATGGCATTGCCCTCCTGAAAAGACGCAAGGGGGGTGTACTGCATTACACGGTGCAGTCGCTGGGCTACACACTGCTAAAAGGTACGCTAAACGCAGAAAACGAGCTCACGGTATACCTCAGTGAGGAAACTACCCAATTGGCGGGCACTACGCTCACAGGTAGAACGACGGGTGCTACCGTGCGCCCCACCAAAGAAACACCTACGGTGGTGCAGGTCATCACGGGGCAGGAGTTAGTGAAAGCGGGTTATAGCAATATCCAGCAGGCGCTGATGCAGGAAACCCCTGGGATGAATATCCAAAAGGTGGGTTTCGGCAACGAGATAAGTATGCAGGGCTTGGATGCGCGCCATATCCTCTTCTTGATGGACGGCGAGCGTATGACGGGTGAAATGGCGGGCAACCTCGATTACGAGCGCTTCAACCTGCACGCTGTGGAACGTATTGAGGTGATGAAAGGGGCGTCGTCTACCCTCTACGGTTCGAGGGCAGCAGGAGCTGTCATCAACATTATCACCAAGAAAACAGATAAGCCTTTTGCTATTACGGTAGGTTCGCGACACGCCGAGATGAACGAACGCAATTACCACAACCCTGAGCGGCGAGATTTTCTCTATATGTTTGAAAAGAATGCCGATAAGCCCAACCTGCAATCGTGGGTATCGGCAGGGGCTAAGATAGGGAAGTTTACTACCCAAACGGATGTGTGGTTCAGCAGTCAGGATGCGTATTATCTTTACCAAAAAGAACCCGATCGCAAGGTGTATACCAAAGAAGCCAATCCGTTTCTCAGTAAAGATACTGTAGTGCAAGCCACCTTTTTGCGTCCGCCAATGGGTATTGAGGGAGTTGAGCATCTCTCGGCTTCACAAAAACTGTATTACGACAGCAAAAACTTAAGCTTACAGCTATATGGCACGGGTTTTTTGATGAACTCGTATGATATGGTGCAAGACCTCTATTTCTCGCAAACCAAAGACTTCACCGGAGGGCTAAAACTCTCCTACCGTCTTAAAAACTATTTTGCACTACACGGCACTTTCCATACCGACTTTTACGAGCGCTACAAACGTCACGAACGCCGTGATGTAGATAAAAAGGTGTATGATTCTAAGATTATGCAACCGCGTCTCACGCTCACCTCGCAATACTTCAAAAAGCACGACCTCATTTTTGGGATTGACTATTTTCAGGACGACCTCACCAGCGACCGCTTTGCAGCCAATCGTATGCTCACACGAGGGTTGAAGGAATGGGAGTTCTTCTTTCAGGACACCTATACCATAAGTCCTAAGTGGCAAGTGGAAGCCGGATTGCGCACCAATTACAGTCTGCAATTTGGTACGATGGCACTGCCGAAAGTAGCCATAAAATTCTCGCCTACCGAAGCCCTTTCGTACCGCTTGAATTACGCCAAAGGCTATCGTTCGCCTTCTATTAAAGAGTTGTTTTTTAATTGGGATCACTTGGGAATGTTTCAAATTGTAGGCAATGAGATGTTACAACCCGAGAAGAACCATTACTTTTCGGTAGGAGCTGAATATGCGGTGCCTAAATTCTTTATTTCGGGGAATGCCTTTATCAATCAGTTTCAGGATAAGATAGAAGGGGTGTGGAAAATCTACGAGTTTCAGTATAACTTCGAGTATATGAACCTCAGCCAGCAACGGCTCTTAGGCTTTGACCTGCTCACCCGCTGGAAGATAGTGCCCGCCCTTACGCTCAACGCTTCCTATTCGTATGTAGATGTAAGTAAAACTGAAGGCTTGCGCATCAACACTACCTCGCCTCACGCCGCTACCGCAGGGCTTGAATACAAATGGTATCGCGACAACTACGACCTATCGGCAAACCTGACGATGAGTATGATGGGCAAGAAAACTTTTGATGTGCAAGATCGCATTACGGTGCAGGAAGAAGTACCTTTATACGGTGGTGGTACGCAACGGCGCCCTGTGAGCAAAGAGGCGTATTTCCGTTGTGAATTGCCTGCTTACGCACTCTTCAACTTAAATGTACAACAGCGCTTTTTGAAACATTACAAGCTGAACGTCGGGGCAAATAATATTTTCGATTATAAACCTTCAACCTTGGGCTCTGGCGTAACGATGTTCAACATTCCTGCTACTGCAGGGCGTAGGTTTTTTGTGCAGGTAGAGATCGATTTTTAAATTAGGAAATTAGCAAATATGAAAAGAATCTTATATAGTATACTGATAGCTTTGTTGAGTACGGCTTGTGTGAAATATGAAGCTCTGCCTTTTACAGGCAAAGTGCTACCGCGTCGTTCGGGGTACATCAATAATGTCACCAACGATTGGATATACTATAACCTCCGTACAGGTGAGATATTCAATGCCTACCAAGTGAATGCCGATATTATAGAAGGCAATCAGAAAAATAGATTAGATTGGGATTTAGCATTCTGTGGTAATAAACTCCGCACCAATAGCGGCACCAGTGGCAACGGACACGGAGGAGCTGCAGATATGGGCTTTCAGGGGTATGACCGCTGGACGAGTGTTTCGCAACTGCCTCACGACCTGCAATGGGTAGTAGATACCGACAACGTGTCTATCACTATGTCACAACGCGAGTGGATAAGCTATACCGTAGCCCATAATATCACAGGTATCCCTTGGTTTGACCCCAATAAAGGCCCCCAACAAACCAAAACCAATGCTAATCCGTTACTCAATAAGGCATTGGTTTTCTCAGGACCGCCTCCCTCTTATACCCCCTCGTTTCACACTTATATCATCCGCACTGCCGATGGTTTGCACTATTTTAAGTTACAAATAGTGAGTTGGTATGACGAGAGTATTGAAATAGGCGACACAGGGGGGCGTATTAGTTTTTATTGTGATGAGTTGAAGTAAATCAAAAAAAGTAGTATATTTGCCTTGTTATTTATCACATACTGAAAAAACAATGAAAACATTCATTATCTTTTTGTGTTGGGGCTTTTTTACTTTGGCACAAGCCCAAAGAGCTCCTATTGACCTCAAGAGCAGTGTCGTAGCGCAAGAGCCTAAATGTATAGGTATCACGAGAACTGTACAAAAGGAAGGGCGTAGCGATTTCTGGCAATGTGTTGATAGCTGGGTGTATGACCATTTTAGCTACCCACAAGAGGCTTTTGACAATGGGCTCAGTGCTGTAGTGTGGGTGCCTTTTGTAATTGATAAAAAAGGAGTGATGTCTGTAAATAAGGATTCTATAGATATCAATGTACCTTATAACAAGAAAGAGGAATTAGAAAAAGGTAAATACAAGGCTATAAAAGAAACGAGTTATCGTATTTTTGCTAATTTTCCGAAAGTAACTCCTGCTAAAAATAAAAAAGGGAAGGTTATCGCTGTGAAAGGTCGTTACCCTATTAGCTTTGAAATCCCCAAAGATGAGCATAAAAACCCTATAAAAGGGGCAGAAGGGCTTGCTAAAGCACACGAGAAAGCTTTAGCCCCTGCTGTAGAAAAAAAGGCTTATAGAGTAGGGAAAGAACACTTATCGGAGAAAGAAAAAATTGCAGATGTCGGTCAGTTTTTTAGTACTACCATTCGCAATAAATATCACTATCCTCCTGTTGCTATTGAATTGGGAATCTCAGGGAAAGTAATTATGAAGATAGTAGTAGATAAAGAAGGTAAAATAAGTGCCAAGGCAATAAAAGGTCCTAAAGAATTAAGGGCTGGAGCTGAAAAAATCTTCACGAATCTCCCCAACTTTGTGTCTGCTATTGACCAATATGGAGCTCCTATAGAATCAACCTATGTAATACCTATCAAATATTCTTTTGTTGATGAATAATCACTAAAAATATTCTTTCATTGTATAAATATCTAAGAAGCCTTTGCGACCGTTTTTTTCTATTTGGTAGATTACAGAGTAATGTACTATCAAAATTACTTTTTCAGTTCTTCAATAGTTTCGGTATTGAAAAGTGCGTGTCCTCTTTCTTCTAAGGTTGCAACAATGCTGCGTATTTTCTTTTTTAACGCTAAGGGAAGTTTGTAATAAGAGCGATCTATTTGGGTATGTCGCCCATCGTCTAAGCTAGAATTTTGATGACGAATGGCTGTCTTTTTTCCTAAGTAGTAAATAATGAATTTTACTCGGTTTTCTCTGTTTGGCTCTTCGGACTCAGATTGCGTACCATATAGTACAATGGGGTCTATATAGCCATCGTTGTTGAGGTCGGTGAGGCTTATATAGCGCGTGTAGAACCATATCGCTTGTTCAGTATCATCAATAGCATCGGTAATTGTCCAAAGTACTTGAGGCGGATTTTTTTCTTTTAGAAGCACATTGAACGCTTTTATAGAGGTTGCTTTATCGGGGTTGCTATTATTTTCAGAAATGATAAGATACTGCTTGCCTAATTTATCTTGAAAAGCATACACTTTCCTGATAGGGAATGTTACCCCTATTTCTTTAAGGGTTTCGTGAGAAAAAAGCGTTTGTACTTGTTTATCTGTAAGGAGTGTTGCTCCTGAAGAGTCGGGTTGTGCTTGTAGTGATAAGAAGCTAAAGAGCAAGAATAGATAAAGATTTTTCATAAAAACTAAATGAATTTAAAAAAGCTGCCCATTATCTTGAGCAGCTTTTTGTTATTTATAACTCGTTATTCGTCATTCGTAACTCGTCATTAAACCACGCCTTGGTCGAGCATCGCGTGCGCTACTTTCATAAAGCCTGCGATGTTAGCACCTTTCACGTAGTTGATATAATCCTTTTCTTGACCGTATTTGAGGCAAGCGTTGTGGATAGATTCCATAATTTGGTGCAATTTAGCATCAACTTCTTCGCTTCTCCACGCGAGGTGTGCAGCATTTTGAGTCATTTCGAGTCCTGAAGTTGCTACCCCTCCGGCGTTCACTGCTTTACCAGGAGCGAAAGGCATTTTAGCATCTTGGAAAGCTTTGATAGCCTCAGGAGTACAACCCATATTCGATACTTCGGCTACGAGTTTTACACCATTTTTGATAAGCATTTGAGCGTCATCACCGTCTAATTCGTTTTGGAATGCACAAGGCAAAGCAATATCACAAGGAATAGTCCACGCTTTTTTGCCTGCAGTAAACTTACTTTCTTTAGCAAATTTTTCGGCAAAAGGTGCTACGATGTTGCGGTTAGAAGCGCGGAGTTCGAGCATATAGTTAATCATTTCGTGAGTCATACCATTAGGTACTTCCACACAACCATCGGGGCCTGAAAGTCCGATAACTTTGGCACCCAACTGAGTTGCTTTTTGTGAAGCTCCCCACGCTACGTTACCAAATCCTGATACTACTACGCGTTGTCCTTTGATATCTCTGCCGAGTTTTTTAAGCATATGGTCTACAAAGTAGAGCGCGCCATAACCTGTAGCTTCAGGACGAATGAGTGAACCTCCCCAATTGATACCTTTACCGGTGAGTACCCCAGTATTGTACTCGTGGGCTAATTTTTTGTACATACCGTACATATAGCCTATTTCGCGTCCGCCTACACCCACGTCGCCAGCAGGCACATCGGTATCAGGGCCTATGTATTTCCAAAGTTCAAGCATAAAGGCTTGGCAGAAACGCATAATTTCGGCATCAGATTTACCGGTAGGGTCGAAATCAGACCCCCCTTTAGCACCTCCCATAGGTAGGGTAGTAAGGGCGTTTTTGAAAGTTTGTTCAAAACCGAGGAATTTAAGCATTGAAGGATTTACAGCTTTGTGGAAGCGGATACCACCTTTATAAGGGCCTATGGCAGCGTTGAACTGCACGCGGTAACCGAGGTTGCTTTGCACTTCACCTTTATCGTCAACCCAATCCACGCGGAAGGTATGAATGCGATCGGGCTCAACAATGCGTTCAATAATTTTAGCTTTGGCAAATTCGGGGTGCTGGTTGTACACCTCTTGTACTGATTCAAGCACTTCGTGTACAGCTTGTAAGTACTCTTTTTCACCAGGGTGTTTCGCCTCTAAAGAGGTCATAATTTTTTTTACGTCCATAATATATTAATTAGTTATGAATTATGTGTTAATGAATTGTTTTGGTTACGCAAATATATTAATGAGCGACAAAAGTACTTAATATTATTGAAATGTGCAAAGAAAACGAAAGAAATTTTTCTTAAAAAGAAAATATAAAGATTTTAACTTGTTTAAAGCTCGAAAATTTATAGCACTTTTTAGTCTTGTTTTTGTACTAAGCCACTAACAAAATGTTGATATTTTTATTTTTTCTTTCGCAGAATTTGCATTTTAAATAAAAAGCACTATTTTTGCCCCCGAAAAGAAATCTAAAAAAACTTATGTCTTTATTTCTTAGCATACTTCCGATTGCGCTCCTCATCTATTTGATGGTAAAGAAAAATGCGCTTCCTTCGTATATTGCACTTCCACTGATTGCGGGATTGGTGTATATACTTCACCTTACTTATTTTAACGGCTCGTTTGTAGCCCTAAATGCCAATTTTATCAAGGCAATTATCTCGGTAGCTACCCCTATTACAGTAATTTTTGGGGCAGTGCTCTTCAATCGAATGATGGAGATGACAGGGGCAATGAACGTATTGCGCCGCTGGTTGGGCAATATCAGCCCTAATCCTGTTGCTCAACTGATGATTATAGGCTGGGCATTTGCCTTTATGATTGAAGGCGCCAGTGGTTTTGGCACACCTGCTGCTATTGCCGCTCCTCTATTAGTAGGCTTAGGTTTCAAACCCTTGCAGGTGGCCATTCTCGCCCTAATTATGAACTCGGTACCTGTATCGTTTGGGGCAGTAGGTACGCCTACGTGGTTTGGTTTTGGTACGCTCATTGGCAATGGAGCTATTTCCGACGATCAGCTTTCGGATATTGGTAAAATTACGGCTATCATACACCTATTTGCAGCTTTCGTAATTCCGATAATGGCGCTGAAAGTGATTGTTTCGTGGCGACAAATACGCGAGAATATTGTTTTTATTCTCATCAGTATCCTTGCTTGTACCTTGCCTTATGTGGCCATTGCGTGGTTTAACTACGAGTTTCCTTCGTTGGTAGGGGGGGCTATTGGTCTTTTCATTTCGGTAGGGGTTGCCAGCAAAGGTATTGGTTTATCAAAAACTGATAACAGTGAAATACAGCACGAAAAAGTGAAGACTCCAGAGCTGTTGAAAGCCCTCTTCCCGACGGCTTCACTAATAGTAATTTTAGCGCTCACTCGCATTAAACAACTCCCGCTAAAATCTCTTTTGAACGATACTACCGAGTGGTTTACTATTAAATTAGGATATTTAGGAGATTTTCAAGTAACTAAAGGATTGATTTTCTCGTTGAAGAATATTTTTGCTACGAGCGAGAGTGAGAGTTACAAGCTGCTTTATGTGCCAGCACTCATTCCGTTTGTAGTGACGGTGCTGATTTCAATTCCGTTGTTCTCACTGAAATGGAAGCAAACTAAATCGCTTTTTTCAGCCAGTTTTGTACAGATACAAAAGCCTTTTTTAGCATTGGTGGGGGCACTTATTATGGTGAATGTAATGCTGATGGGAGGAGAAAACTCAATGGTGCAAATTATAGGTCGTGGTTTAGCCGATGCTACGGGTAGTTATTGGACGATGTTTGCTTCATATTTAGGTGCTGTTGGGGCGTTTTTCTCGGGCTCTAATACCGTGTCAAACCTCACTTTCGGGGCAGTACAATATTCGGTGGCTAATACTACAGGGCTTTCAATCCCTTTGATTCTCGCCTTGCAATCGGTAGGGGGTGCGATGGGTAATATGGTGTGTATCAACAATATTATTGCGGTATGTTCGGTATTAGGTATCGACAGAGCTGAGGGTAAAATTTTAAAAGTTACAGCGGTACCTATGTTTGTATACGGAATTATAGCGGCTGTAGTAGCGCTTTTAGTAATACCGCTCATTTTTAGCTGAAAAACAGATTAGTATTAATAAACAACAAAAGGCTGCATAGAACATTTATTCTGTGCAGCCTTTTCCAATTAATTAATTTAACCCATTTTAAACATTTCACTTCTTAGCAAAAGTAAGCAGAACAGTTCCTTTATCGTCCTTTAGTAATAACTGTTCGTTTTTCACTTCATATTTAGCTACTTTTTTCATTGCAGAGCCAAAGGCATCGGCAACTTCCATTTTGTCGGGGCAAAGCATTAGTGTAGAAGCTAAATCACTAAACACTAATTCGTTATCGGATACTTTTACGATGCCTCCCATAAAGGTATTACAGCTGTCGGAGCCATTTACCTTCATTTCTTTCACATTGAGTTTTAGGGTAGGTTGTGCTTCGGCTGTTACGGCAGTAGTTCCCATAGTAACTAATTGCCATTCACCTTGCAAACTATTAGAATTAACGCGTGCAGTATTACAACTGCCTAACCCTATTGCTACAGATAATAGCATTAAAAACTTGATTTTTTTCATTGTATGATTACTTTAAAAATTATTTCTCGGTGAAATAGATATCAAGCCCCATTGTACCATCGTCATCCTGACTATAAAACGCCATTAGTTCCTCTTCGCGGTAGTAAAATTTGTAATCTTGATAAGGATAGGGTTTATTAGATGCCGAAAAGATGATTTGGTTGTTGCGTTTATTGATGCGCCAAGCTACCTCTACTTTGTAGATGAGACGAGGTTGCTTAGTAATCGTTAGTTTTTCTTCTTTGATGATAGCTTTATCTTTCAAAAAGGTTACAAAGATATATTGTTTTGTATTGATACTATCACCAGCGGCTCTTTTAGTAATTTCACCCTCAAAGTGCCTATCGATGAGGTCGGTGCGTTCTTGTGCATATAGGTTTAGCACGCCCAAAAACAAGAGGATAACGAGAATTCTATTCATAACATTTACTTTTTTAAAGGTTTATATATTGAGTTGTTATGCTTCAAATGGGGTTGTTTTCTCGGTTTGGGTTGTAGTAGAACACTGCTGGTTGAATGGTTTTATTTGATATATTTTTTGAGTGTTTTGAGCAACTCGTTAGTTCTGAGGTTGTCGCCTTGGGCTAATAGGTTGCCTTCGGGGTCGATGAGAAAAGGTGCAGGGATGCTACTAACGCCATAGCTATTAGCGGCTTTATTTTCGCTGTCCCACACATTGTACCATACCATTCCTTCCATTTTGATAGTGTCGAGCCAAGAGTCTTTATCTTTAGGTCTATCAATGGATACAGATAGGATAACAAAGTTTTTTTCTTTGAGCTCTTTATAGGCTTGTTTGAGGTATCTGTTTTCTTTTTTGCAAGGCATACACCACGATGCCCAAAAGTCGATGAGTACGTATTTACCGCGTAAGGAAGACAACTTCAATTCTTCACCATTGGCTTGTGGGAAGGTGATTTCGGGTACGGGTTTGTGGCGTTGCAATGTTTGAGCAAAGGTTGGGGCAGTTGCTAAAAGGAAAAGCGCTATGGCTGTAAATAATAAATTTTTTCTCATTTGTGATTTTGTTTTTTAGTATTCAGATTTTACGCATACAAAAATCTGACCATTTTTTTAATGATTTGTTTTTGAGGTTATTTAATTAGAAATATCCTCCTTTTTTGCGGTCTTCCATCGCTGCTTCGGTTACTTTGTCGTCTATACGGGTTTCGCCGCGTTCCGAGATGCGAGAAGCAGTGATTTCGTTTACCACTTCTTCAAGGGTTGTAGCATTGCTTTCTACAGCGGCGGTGCAGGTCATATCGCCTACAGTGCGATAGCGTACACGCTTGTTGAGGATGGTATCATTTTCATCTATT
Source organism: Capnocytophaga sp. oral taxon 326 str. F0382 (assembly GCF_000318295.1). Classification (NCBI taxonomy): domain Bacteria; kingdom Pseudomonadati; phylum Bacteroidota; class Flavobacteriia; order Flavobacteriales; family Flavobacteriaceae; genus Capnocytophaga; species Capnocytophaga sp. oral taxon 326. Next base: position 36,702 of record NZ_KB291447.1, on the reverse strand, counting down.
TGAATGAAAGGTGATACAGCAATGAGGCGACCTTCGTGTTCAATTACTTCGCGGTTGTGAGCGAAATAGATAGAAGGGAGTTCAATTTTCTCTTGTTGGATATAGCTCCACACATCGAGTTCTGTCCAGTTTGAGATGGGGAATACGCGTACATTTTCACCTTTTTGGATTCTACCGTTATAGATGTTCCAGAGTTCAGGGCGTTGTAGTTTTGGGTCCCACTGGCCGAACTCATCTCTTACTGAGAAGAAACGTTCCTTGGCGCGAGCTTTTTCTTCGTCGCGGCGTGCGCCCCCGATGCAGGCATCGAAATGGAATTCTTCAATAGTATCTAATAAGGTGTGTGTTTGCAGCCAGTTACGAGAGGCGAATTTGCCTTTGGGTTCAGTAAGACCTTTAGCTTTGATAGTATCTTCTACTTGTCGTACAATGAGTTCCGCACCAATGCGTTTGGCAAGGGCATCGCGATAAGCGAGCGCTTCAGGGAAGTTGTGACCTGTATCGATATGAACCAAAGGGAAAGGTATTTTCATAGGAGCAAAGGCTTTCATAGCCAAGTGCACCAAGGTAATAGAGTCTTTTCCACCGCTAAAAAGTAGAGCAGGGCGTTCAAATTGAGCTGCTACTTCGCGCATTATATAAATACTTTCAGCTTCTAATTGTTTTAAATGTTCTTTATTCACGATTGTTACTTGTTATCTATTTTACTACATCGAAATCAAATTCTAAGGGGTAGATTCCTTGTACATCGATTTCGCGACCTTGAGCGTCTTTAGCGGGAGCCATTTTGGGGAATTTTTGAAAAAGGCGTTTACCTTCGGCTGCTAAAATAGGTTCTCCTTCTACTTTTTGAACAGAAAAATTACCTTTTTTGTCAATTAGGTAATATACTTTCACATTTCCTTTGATTTTTTTGTTGAGGGCTTCTTGAGGATAATTTAAATTATTGACTATCCAGTCGTTCAAACATTCGTCAAAATTAGCTTCTTTGGTGGTATAAATGCTTTGATAATGCAAGCAGTGAGGTTTTTGTTTTACCACTGAAGTGTTATTAATGTCAACAGCTTTACTGTCTTGAGCTTGTGTAGTAGCGAAAGTGGCTACTAATAAGATGCTTGTTACTAAGGTTTTAATTGCTTTCATTGTTTTAGATATTTTAAAATTTTCAAAAGTATTTATACATTAATTTTGCTTGATGTAATTGAGAATTGCAAAAAGCTACTTTGTTCTGTAAGTTTATTTTCTAAGGCTAATTGATAATGTTTTACTGTTTCTATAAGTTTTGAATTCTATAGTATGATCATACTTTGGAGTTCTTTTTTACGGTTGAAAACATAATCTCTTTACTTACAAATTTTACAAAGGTACAACTTTTTTTTTAACTAACAAGTTTCCAACCATTTTTCTATTACTTTAGGGAAGTGCTCGTATTCTAAAAGGTGTATTTTTTCTGCTAAAGTATCAGCGGTATCGGTAGGTAATACTTGGGTTTTTGCTTGAAAGAGGATGTTACCTTCGTCGTAATGTTCGTTTACATAGTGAATGGTGATACCGCTTTCTGTTTCGCTATTGGCTACTACGGCTTGGTGTACGCGAGCGCCATACATTCCTTTGCCGCCGTACTTAGGCAGGAGTGAGGGGTGGATGTTGAGAATGCGGTTAGGATAGGCAGTTATAAGATTTTCAGGTACTTTCCATAGGAAGCCTGCCAGCACAATAAGGTCGGGTTGTTGTGTTTTGAGAACATCGAGTACTACATTTGTTTTGTAGAAAGCTTGTCGGTTGAACACAAGAGAAGGGATATCTAAGCGTTTAGCGCGTTCCAGCACGCCAGCTTGTAGGTTGTTGCAGAGGATTAAACTCACTTGAGCGCTACCTTTTTCGCTGAAATAAGTAGCGATACGTTCGGCATTTGAGCCAGAACCAGAGGCAAAAACAACGATTTTTTTCATAGTTGAATAGGCAAATTAGCAAATTGTGAAAGGGTAACTTTCACGGCATTTTCTATTTCGGTATAGGTAACTTTTTCTTTTCCTATATAAATAAAGGCTAAAGCGTAGGGTTGTTCAGTTAGAGGTAAAAGGTGTTTTTGTAGTCGATAAGCCTCTCGCAATCGGCGTTTGAGTAAATTTCTATCTACAGCGTGTTTAAAAGTGCGTTTAGGCACACTTATCAGTAACTGATAAGGTACCTTAAGAGCAGTGATAGGGGTATACAACAAACGTATGGGGTAGGCTGTAAGTGCCTCACCCTGAGCGAAAAGTTGCTGTATATACTCACGTTTGCAGAGTTTTTCGGCTTTTGGAAAAGTATACATAGGGCAAAAATACGAATAATTTGTCAATTAGCAAATTTAGTCACTTAGCAAAATACATATTATCAACAGATATAACCGAAAATCTATTTCTTAAAAAACGTTAAATTTTCATTTTAATTTCATCTAAATGAATGTTTTTATCTAAGTGCTTTATTTTTAGTTTATCGCTTTATATCCTTAAAAATAAATAACTTACACTTTAATAGTCACGTATAAGAAAATCTTCATTTTTTTAAGAGAATATTTGCGGTATTTTCATTGAATCTTTAAAAACGTTGAGAATACTGTAATTTTTTAACAATAATGCTAAGTAATCTTTAAAAAACAGTTTTTTGGAAAAGATTTTGCACTCTTTAAAACGGCCGCCAAAAAAAATGCTATATAAATTTGCATTTATAATTTTTTTTTCTGAAACTTTGCAAAAATAATTGACATAATATAATAGCGATGAAAGAAAAATTGATGTACGCACTGTTATGCGCTGTGCTGTTCGTCGGCTATGCTTTTGCCCAAGAACACACCGTAACAGGGGTAGTAAAAGATGATGCGGGCACTCCACTACCCGGTGCCTCTGTAGTAGTAAAAGGAACCTCTCACGGGGTCGCTACCGATTTTGATGGTAAATACTCCATCAAAGTACCTAATAATAAGGCTGTATTGGTCTTTTCGTCATTAGGTATGAAGCCTGTCGAACGTCCTGTAGGTAATAACAAGGCAATCAATGTAACACTTGAAGTGGAAGCGCAACAGCTTACCGGTGTAGTGCTTACAGGTTACCAAGAGTTCGACCGTTCTAAGTTTACAGGTAACGCCCAAACCCTTAAAGCCGACAATATTAAAATGGACGGCGTGGTGGATGTAGGTCGTATGATTGAAGGTCGTGCCGCAGGGGTAAACGTACAGAACATCTCTGGTACTTTTGGTACTTCACCTAAAATTACTATTCGCGGGGGTTCATCTATCTTTGGTGATACTAAACCGCTATGGGTAGTCGATGGGGCTGTACAAGAAGAGGTAGTGCCGCTAACCTTCGAACAGCTCGCCTCTGGTGATGCTTCTACTTTGGTGAGTTCGGCTATCTCTGGTATCAATGCGAACGATATTGAGAGTATCGAAATTCTTAAAGATGCTTCAGCCCTTTCTCTTTACGGTGCGCGCGCCCTCAACGGTGCCGTGATTATCACCACTAAAAGCGGTAGAAAAAACGTAAAAACTCAGCTAAACTACCAATTGGAAGAGTCGGTGCGTATGATTCCTAATTACAATCAGTACGACATTATGAACTCTCAAGAGTCTATGGGAGTCTACCGCGAATTGGAGGAAAAAGGCTATTTTTCACTTTCTTCATATACACAAGCGCGTTATGGAGGGGCTTATAATATAATGTATCGCGCTATCGATACTTATAACCCTGCCACAGGTACTTTCTTGCTTGAAAATACCGAAGCTGCACGCCTTGCTTTCTTGCGCAAATACGAATACGCCAATACCGATTGGTTTAAAACACTTTTCCGTCCTTCACTTACACAAAACCACACTGTGAGTCTTTCAGGTGGGGGTGAAAATGCGACTGTATATGGTTCAGTAGGTTTCTTTGTAGACCCAGGATGGACAATTGCCGACCGTGTGCACCGTGTAACAGGGAACCTCAAAACTACCTATACCCTTTCGCCCAGCGTAAAAATTGGGGTGCTCACTCAAGGGTCTATACGTACCCAAAAAGCTCCTGGTACTTACAACCGTACTGCCAACACTGTAAGTGGTGGTTATGATCGCGATTTTGATATCAACCCTTTCAGCTATGCGCTCAATACCTCACGTGCATTGCGCCCTTATGGTGATGATGGCAAATACGAGTACTACAGCTACAACTATGCGCCTATGAACATCCTCAACGAGCTCGCTAACAACTATATGGATTTGAACGTGCTCGAGTATAAAATTCAAGGAGATTTAGAGGTTAAATTAGCTAAAGGACTTAAATACAACTTCCTCGGTTCTGTACGTCACGTAAAGAGTTCAAACGAACACTCTATGAGAGAAAACTCTAACGTGGTAGGAGCTTATCGCGCCAATCGCACAACAGTGATTGCAAAAGCAAACCCTTTCTTGTTTAAAGACCCAGAAAATCCTGATATGATTCCTCAAGTAGCATTGCCTAACGGAGGTATCTATAAACTTACCGAAAACAACTTGCAAAGTTACTATTTCCGCAATGCTTTGGAGTACAAACGTTTGTTTAAAGAAAAACACGACCTAAAAGCATTCTTAGGGCAAGAATATCGTCATACCGACCGCGATAACTCTTTCTTCAACGGTTATGGTTACCAATTTGAGCGCGGAGGCACTGCCTTTACCGATTATCGCGTGATTCAAAAAGCAATTCAGGATAACTCTCCTTACTTTGGTAAATCATTCACTAAAGAGCGTGGTATAGCTTTCTTCTTACAAGGAACTTATACTTACGACAACCGCTATGTATTCGCTGGTACAGCCAATTACGAAGGTTCTAACCAATTGGGTAGAAGCCGCAGTTCACGCTGGTTGCCTACTTGGAACGTGAGTGGTCGTTGGAATGCTTCTAATGAGAGTTTCTTGAAAGACAATACCAAGATTTCTAACCTTGCTTTCCGTTTGAGCTATGGGCTTATCGCTGGTTTAGGTTCTGCCAGCAACGCTTTAGCTATCTTTAAAAACGAAGTAGCTAACCGTTACAACCTCAGTGATAGAGAAAACACTATATTTATAGAAGCACTTCAAAACTCTGAACTCACTTGGGAAAAAGTATACGAAGCCAACGTAGGTATGGAACTCGGCTTGTTTAAAAACCGCGTTAATTTGTCGTTAGACCTTTACCAAAAGAATTCTAAAGACTTGATTGACTATGTACGTACCTCAGGTGTTGGAGGGCAACTTGTAAAATTGGCAAACAACGCCTCAATGGTGACCAAAGGTATAGAGCTCGCTTTGGATACTAAAAATATAAAAACTGATAATTTCAGCTGGAATACAGGTATCAACTTTGCGTATTTCAACCAAGAAATTACAAGCCTTACCTATCGCCCTAATGTGTACAACTTAGTGCGTGAAGTAGGAGGAAACGTAGTAGGCGGAGCGCGTAATACCTTGTACTCTTACGACTTTATAGGATTGAACAGCAAAGGGTTGCCATTATTCAACTTGCTCAATGGTAGTACTAATTTTGAGGATATTAATTTCCAACAAATTGATAATATCTTGAGTTACCTCAAAAAAGAAGGCCCTGTAGAACCTAATATCACAGGAGGGCTTTCTAACACCTTCCGTTACAAAAATTGGGAACTCAGCTGCTTGATTACAGTAGCCGCAGGTAACAAAATACGCAAACCCGATCAATATAGTGTAGATTACAACGACCTTAGCGTTTTCCCTAAAGAGATGAGAAACCGCTGGATCAACCCAGGTGATGAAAGGGTAACCAATATCCCTGCTATTGCCGATAAAAGAACGGTAAACGAAGTAGGTAGAGCTACCCTCCGTCGTGTGTACAACGCCTATAACTATTCAACTGAACGCGTAGTTGATGGTTCGTTCGTTCGTATGAAAAGTATTGGGCTCTCTTATGCTTTCCCTAAAGACGTATTAGACGCTCTACACGTGAACAACCTTACCTTGCGCTTGCAAGCTACTAATCCGTTCTTGATTTATGCCGATAAGAACCTCAATGGCCAAGACCCTGAGTTCTTCCGCACTGGTGGGGTAGCTTACCCTGTAAATACCCAATATACCTTTACTATCAATCTTGGAATCTAAAAAAAATACGTAAACAATGAAAAAGAATATATATACACCCATAATAGCCCTCTTTTTAGGTTTATCGTTTACCGCTTGCAATAAATTTCTGGACGAACTACCCGATGCACGTACAGAACTCGATACACCCGAAAAAATACAAGAGCTCTTAGCAAGAGCCTATCCTGACGCACTGTATGCTGATTTCTGCGAAACAATGAGCGATAATGCAGGTGATAAAGTAAATCTCGCTCAGTCGTCTATATTCAATACACAAATGTATTCTTGGCAAACTAACAACGAGTATAGCACTTGGGATACCCCACCTCACTATTTCTATGCCGCTTATGGGGCAATTGCCAATGCTAACTACGCCTTAGAAGCTGTAGAAAACCTTGGTGGCGGTAGTGATATCAACTACCTCAAAGGAGAAGCCTTGGTAGCCCGTGCTTATGCACACTTTATGTTAGGACTTTTTTGGTGCAAGCCTTTTAATCCTGCTACCGCTGCTACCGATTTAGGCTTGCCTTATGCCACTAAAGCCGAAAGAAAAGTGTTTGAAGTTTATCGCCGTATATCAGTAAAAGATTATTACGATGCGATTGAAAAGGACTTGACTGAAGGTTTACCTCTTATTGATAATAGCAAGTATAGCAAACCTAAATTCCACTTTACCAAAGAAGCTGCTCACGCTTTTGCTTCACGCTTCTACTTGGTAAAAGGTGATTGGGATAAGGTAATTTCACACGCCAATGAAGCTCTTGGCGCTAATCCAGAAAACAAACTACGCGATGTAAAAGGACAACGCGCACGTACCTACGCACAACAAGAGCTATTGTACGCTAGTTCCGATGAACCCGCTAATGCTCTAATTGTAGGGGCTTCCTCTCTTTATGCAAGAAACTTTGCTTACAATAAATATGGCTTGACTTTACAAAAATCGGTAGAAGTATTAGGTGATAACAAGCATCCGCTAAACGGTTTCCGCGCTACTTGGGCGTATCCTCTTTACGGAAACGACGATTACCGCAATTTCCCTAAATACCAGGAGTATTTTAAATATACCAATGTATCAGCAGGTAATGGATATCCTTATGATATGGCAGTGCTCATCTCTTTCGACGAGGTATTTCTCAACCGTTTAGAAGCCTACTTGATGAAAGGTGAAAAAGCTAAGTTCCTTACTGATTTGGTAGTTTTCTTAAGAAAGAAAACAATGCAAAATATTCCTGATACTTTTGTGTTGAGTGAAGCAGATATGAATACCATTTATCAAAACAAAGGTACTGAGTTCGATCCTGCCTATACGCTTTCTACTCAACAACGCGAATGGTTACAAGCGGTAGCCGATGTGAGAAGAGCTGCTTTTGTGTTTGAAGGCTTGCGCTGGATAGACAACAAACGCCTCGGGATGAAAGTTGTACACGTGAAAGGTGGTCAAACTATGGAACTCCCTAAAGATGACCCACGTCGTGAGTTGCAAATCCCTGAAGATGCTATTTCTAACGGTATTACTGCAAACCCAAGATAACTTAACAACAAACATTCAAATTAGTAAGATATGAAAAAGTTATATATCGCCGCAGTGTTAGCGCTGTCGTTAGCTGCCTGCAACAATAAAGAAACCCTTAGTTCTGAGAGTGTATTAAAACCCAGAACAACGGCTAAAACGCCATTAGATACCTATATCTACAACAATTTCCAGAAACCGTACAACATTATAGTTACCTATAACTATATCGATGCCGATTTTGAAATGGGTAAATATTTTTACCCTCCTACCGAAGCCAAAGTGCAACCGATGCTCGAAATCGTAAAAAAAGTATGGATTGATGCCTATTCCGAGGTAGCAGGGCCTAACTTCATAAAAGAAGTAGCACCGCGCCAAATCTCTCTTATCGGGGGGTACAACGTAAACCCCAGTGGTACTATTACCCTTGGGTTTGCCGATAGCGGTATGAAAATCACCCTTTTCAATGTCGATCAGCTCGATGTGACCAAACACGCCGCTACTCGCCAATATTTCCATACCATTCAGCACGAGTATTGCCACATCATCAACCAGAAGAAACCTTATTCATCTGAATATGGCAAGATTACCCCTTCTGGTTATACCGCCAACTGGTATAACGTGCGAGAAGCTGATGCTAACGCCGCTGGTTTTATTACCCCATATTCTATGTTGAATGACATTGAAGACTTTGCCGAGATGACCTCAGGAATGCTCAGTATGAGTAAAACCGCTTGGGATGCCAAAATAAACGCCATCAGTAGCGCCACAGGAAAAGAGGCTATCCGCAAAAAAGAAGCTTTTGTAGTAGCTTATTTCAAAAGCGAATGGAACATCGATATTTACCAGCTACAAGCTAAAGTAGAACAACAAATGCTATCAGTATTACAATAACGCTAATCTCATTAATGAAAAAAATCATTTATATAACTATTGCAGTTTTAGGAATCTTTGCTTGCCAGAAAAACGAACCTGATGACCTTTTTGATGGTAAAACGCCTTCTGAGCGTTTTGAGCAAAGCCAAAATGAATTGCGCACCCAGCTTACCACCCCACAGCAGGGGTGGAAGCTCACCTATTTCACCGATAATAAAAAGTTTGGAGGGTTTACTTTCCTAATGAAATTCACCCCCGAAGGTTTTGTGAATATGGCTTCCGATATAAGCGCTACCGCCTCCCCCACAACAAGTAAATACGAAATTAAATGGGGACAAGGTACTTTGCTTTCTTTCACCACTAAAAACTATATCCACGAACTTTCCGATGCTATGCAGGGTGAACAAGGAAAAGGATTAGAAGGTGAATTTGAATTTATTTATCTCGGAAAAGAAGGTAACAAACTCAAATTCAAAACTCAACGTCAAGCTACTGAACAAATTGTGTATTTTGAGCCCGCTACTGCCCAAGATTGGAATGTTATCCAAAACCTTAGCGGAAGTGTAGATGCTTTAGAAGGCGATATCCTTAGACACTTTTTTAGAGTAACCAAAGATGGCGTGACCAAAGATTATAGCATATCACTATCTAACAGATACCTAACGCTAAATCTTTCGTCCGACCCTTCTCAAACACTAAAAACAGCAATTGTCCCTACTCAAGCAGGCTTTACTTTCGACCCTCCTTTGGTGATTGAAGGCAAAACATTCACCCAAATCACTTGGGATAACAACGCTTCTCCAGCGCGTTATATCACTACAGTAGATGGAGTAACTGCCGAAATACGCTTTGAGTTGAGACCCTCTCAAGAACATATCTCTAATGATTATCAGTCAGTACCGGCAACTGTAAACCGATTCTTATTCTTGTCGGAAACCTTGCTAAGTACTCCTTTTACTACCGAAGGTTTTAGAGATAACGTGATGAAAATAGAAAGCAGCAAGTGGTTCCCTTCACTACTGATTTCTTTTAAAAGCAGTACCAAATGTGAAGTAGAAGTGCGCTATCAATTTCCTAATCAACAGTTTCAATCTCGACTCATCTTTGTTCATAACTACGAAATTAAAGATAAACGCATTTATATCAAAGATAGAACAAGTATCGACGGCACTAATTTAAATTTGTGGCAAGCTACTGAAAATGAAGCTATTTTAAGGAAAGCCTTAACAGCCCTCAACAGTATAGCCTACTTAGGAAGTGAAGGTCTCTATATAAAGAAGGTGCCTAATAAATTCCGTTATACCGATGATGTGTATGTAATACAAAGCCATCGTTTGCCTAATATCTATTTCCCAGCTTATGGATATTTTCAAAGAGATTAAACTAAAAAAGAACTTGCAATGAAAAAAATACTTATTTTACTCGTTACCATTCTTGCTGTAGCTTGTAGCAAAGATGATAATAAAATCAATAATAATAGTAACAACAATAGTGGGGGAGGAGGAAACACTTCCACTCCTACTGTTCAATACGACAATCTCAGTGTAGCAACTCAAACTCTTACTTTCATTACTTTAAGCAGTACCCAAACGCTCACTATTACAGCAGGTTCTGGCAGCTATAGCGCTACAGTAGCAACTCCTATAGTGAGCGTAAAGGTAGTGAGTAACACCTTAGAGATTACCAGCGTGGCTACAGGTACCACTACTATCACAGTAGTCGATACCAAAAGCCAACAAAAAGCTGAAATTCCAGTAGTTGTAAAAACACTTTATACAGTAGATGCCAATGGCACTATCACCCATTCCGATCGCCATAACTTCGCCGATGATACCGATTTGGTACTCTCTGGAGTAAAAGCAGTAGGCGAAGGCGTGTTTAAAGGCTTTGGTGAGTTCAAAAGCATCACTGCCAATGGAGTAGAAAATTTTGAAAAATTAGCTTTTGCCTATTGTCAACAAGTAGAACAAATAACCCTCAACGGGGTAAAAAACATTGGCTTAGGTGCTTTTCAGTTCAATGCTTCTCTACAAACCCTTACCATCACAGGGGTAGAGAATGAAGAGTTGAAAGTTAGCCAAGAAGCTTTTGCCTCTTGTGCCGAACTCAAAACAGTAGCATTGCCCGCACAAACTAAAGAAATAGGAAAGAATGCTTTCTTCCAATGCCGCCAAATAGCAGTAGTGAAATGTGCAGCTGTTGAACCTCCTAAAGTGTTTAGAGGCACTTTTCCTAACCTGATATCTGGTACTCAAAGAGTGTTGTTTGTACCTAAAGGAAGCAAAGAAAAGTACGAAGCTGTAGATAATTGGAAAAGCAAATTCAGTCGTATTGAAGAAACTGATTTTTAAAACCCTTTAAAACTACATTTACAATGAAAAGACTCCTCTTATTACCCATCATCGCTTTGGCACTTTTTGCTTGCCAAAAGAACGAACCCGATGACCTCTTCGGTAAAACACCTGCTGAGCGATTCAACGAAAAAGAAAGCGAACTTCGCAGTGCTCTTACTTCCGCCCCTCAAGGATGGAAACTTACCTACTTTACCAAAGAAGGTACCTTTGGAGGCTACCATTTCTTGATGAAATTTACCCCCGAAGGATTTGTATCTATGGCATCCGATTTTAGTAGTAATACTGTTTCTGCCACTACCTCTAAATACGAATTACAACAAGGACAAGGAGTGAAACTCACCTTCACTACCAAAAACTATATCCACGAACTTTCCGATGCAATGCAAGGACAACAAGGAGCAGGTTATGCAGGTGAATATCAGTTCCTGTATTACGGTAAAGAAGGCGATAAACTCAAATTCAGAACGCAACGCAAGTCTACCGAACAGTTCGTATACTTTGAGCCCGCTACCGCCCAAGATTGGACAGATATTAACACTCTTTCAAGTAACCTCAATACCTTAGCAGAGAATATCTCTAATTATTATATGGAGGTAACAGCTAATGGTAATACCATTCCCTATGAAATCGATATGCGAAACGGGAGTATAGGGATAGCTCCACTTTCTAATGCCAATGATTTCTTACAAGTCTCAGTAGTGGCCACCAAAATAGGAGTAGCCTTTAAACCAGCCCTTACTATTCAAGGCAAAAACTTTACCGAGCTTATACGTGATGATGGTACCACCCCTCCTACCTATAAAGCTACTGTTGATGGCGTAACGGTAAAGGTACACTATTCATTAGTACCTCCTGATGCATTTATCACTGATGATTATAGAGATGTGAACACTCGTATAGCTGCTTTTATCTTACTTACAGATGAAATGAAAACATATACAAATATTACAAGTACTCCTTTCTATGAAAATGTCTTAAAAGTAAATAGCACTACCGATTTCACAAGAGCACAATTAGTTTTTCAAGGTACAAAATGTCTTGTAGCTTTAGGTTATAACTTTAGTGGAACAGAAGCGTATTACACAGCAACTTTTGATTATGAGTTAAGAAACAAACGTCTTTATCTCAAGAATAAAGCAGAAAATACTTTATCTGCTCAATGGCAAGCTCCTGCTAATAGTACAGTTTTACAAAGAGCACGGTCTGCTATGGATTATTTCGCAAATATAGCCTCTGATGGTTTTTATGTAACCAAACTTTCTAAAAGAATCGGACGTTATACTAATCCTGCTTATACCTTACAAAGTGCTAATACCCCAGAGAATAATATTCCTTATTATGCACAAATGAGATAATTGTAAATATATTAGAGGTTACTATTTTTAGTAGCCTCTAATATAAAAATTACTTATATTACTATGAAAAAGTTTTTACTATGCCTAATTTCAGTAGCTTTTGTTGCTTGTAACAAAGATATTGATGAACAAAATGAGCTTCTTCCCTCTGGTAGTGAAGTGTCAGCTAATGCCTCTATCTCTTTGCAAAAAGAAATAGAAAATCAAAACTCTCTTTTAATAGAGTCTTTTTTGAAAAAGGAACAATTATTTGCTCAAGAAGTCCAAACACTCAGAGGTCGTAAAACTTTCACCGAAGAAATTGCTCGTGAAAAGTTAATGCCTTTAGTAAAAGAATCTGTATACCTCCTCAATTTCTTTGGAATGAGTAATGAGGAAATTGTACAAAATTTTGGCTCTCTCAATGACCCTCGAATTGCTTTGGCAGGTACACTTATTACTACTTTAGAAAAAGAGAAAAATAAGGGAGGAGATATTAGTGAGAGTAAGTTTTGGGATTGTGCACAAGAAGTAGTAGGGCTTAAAGTTACTAATGAAGAAAGGCATGAAAAATTTAAAGAAATAAGGACTCGTGTTACTTTAATTATAGGTTGGTTTAGATTTGGAGGATATGGTAGTCCAGCTTCCTATCTAAATATAGGTTCTTCAATAGCAGAATTTATTGTTTGTATGTTTGATAAAATAAATATACAAACTCCATTAACAACCTTACTTGACCCTTATAGTCCAATTGATGAAAACGATCCTTATAGTTTTATAGGACGTCCATTAATACTTGGAAAACATCTTGTAACTTTTAAACTAAAAAATAATCCTAGTCAGAGGGTTCTTTTGTTAAAAAAGGAAATAAAGTATAATAAGGCAAATCATTCTTTTGAGATTGAAGATAATAAATTTTATAACTTGTTTAAGTATATAAATAAATCTTTATATGTAGGACCTTATTTTCCTAAAGAAATAGGAGGAATCCAAACAAGCATAACTAAGGATTACACTTTACACATTGATGGCTATTATCCATATACAAGTATAACAGGAAATCAAATAGATAAAAATAGTATTTCTGAAGAAGATATAGATTTTTAACTAAATTTAACCCCTTATGAAAAAAATAACCCTACTTCTGCTCGCTTTGAGTCTCTCGTTTTGCTCTAAAAAAGACGATGATACTAAAAACGCTAACTCAACTACCGTTACCCCCGAAGCTACAATTTTAAATGTCCCTGCTCAACAAGGTAACTACTCAGTAAACGTAACTGCCGATGGTGCTTATACCGAGCAAACCGATGCCGCGTGGATCAAACTCTCCCCCGACACCGATTATAAAACCCTAAAATTTGAAGTCCTCACCAACGAAGGTGGAGACCGCCACGGTACCATCAACCTAATGGTGCAAAACTCAGTGAAAGCCAAAATAGATGTCTATCAAAAAGCGCGCTTGTTCGTAACCCCCGAAACAACAGCCGTTGAGGTAGGCGCACAAGCTGCTGAACACACCATCAACATCACCGATAAAAATGTGAATGACTATACGCTTAAAGCGTCTCACGATTGGATTACTTTTCCTATCCAGCCCAATAAAAACAAAATTGTTTTCCAAGTAAAAGAAAACACCTCCGGAGCTGATAGAACAGCTACAATTACCGTGTTAGTAGGCGATAAAACCGCTGGTGAAATTGCGGTAACCCAAAGAGTGAATGTATCGTATATTTTGCCTTTTGTAGAGTTTGGCAAAGTAATCGACGATATTAAAAACTTTGAAAAAACGCGTAAAAGCACCCTCAAAAGTGAAAAAGATTTAGGCTCTGGCAGCCAATTAGTATATACCGTAACCGATAAACTTTTCAGCGAAATACAGTACGTAGTCAACTTGCGAGGCTTGCAAAAAGCAGGACTCTTTGCCAAAGAAAACCCTCTTACTGAGGCTCAGAAAAAGAACTTTGAGGACTTTCTCGTGCAAGAAGGGTTTGAGAAAATCACTATCAAAGGCTATAAAACCACTTTGGATATGACCCTCACCGATAAAGACGCCTTTGTACATCGCGAAAAACAAGTGTTAGTACAATTTATGGCTGATGCCAAAGCAAACCACTACGCGTTTTCTTACTATCCTGTACAGCAAAAAAACTTTACTACCTTTGCTCAACTTCCTGCTCTGCTTAAAAAAGGAGCTACTAAAGACGAAATAGCCACTTATGAGCAAGCTAACGGAGGTACTTACGATGCTGCTAATTCGCCTCAATCCAATGAAAAACGCGATGCTTATACGTATAATGTGAACAAAAATAATGTACTTAGCCGCACTTATTTCGTAGGTAAGAGCACTAATACACTTGTAGGGTTATACCAAACCACTTTCCGTTTCAACACAGCTTCTTTAGCTTTCTTTGCAGGCTTAGATGGCGAATATTACCCTACCAAAGAATTTTTAGCCCTCTTGAAAAACGAAGGCTATGTGTACAGCGGAATCTCTAAAGGTTATTATATCTTCAAAAAAGGAAAAGATATAATCTCAGCTAAAGTGCTTATAGAAAACCAAGAAACTGTATTAGATTTTAGAGTTTACTATGTAAAATAACGTTCTATCCCTTAAAAGCCTAACCACAAATGAAAAAGTTATTATTATCCCTGCTATTAGGCGCTACAATTAATGCTTTTAGCCAAGAAAAAGGAACCGCTAAAGACAGTATTCCGTATGCGAAATGGTCTTGTGAATTTGATGCAGGCTTAGGGCTTGCCGAAATGGTGAGTAATGATTTCCAAATGGGAGGTGGTTTACTGCGCGCACAAATGCGAGTGCTCTACTCTCCTGAAAAAAACCTCCGCTTTGAAATGGGTTTTGGAGTCAGTGAGTTTTCACAAGGAGGCTTTCATCAAAGTGAAAGTAACTATGCAATGCTCAATGTCTCTACCCTCGATGTGCCTGTGCGCTTAGCCATAACTACCCCTGTGAGCCCTAATATTGGTATTGTTACCGGTGCTGGACTCCATGTCAGCGCTCCTTTGTGGCGACAGTTCAAAACTCAGGATGTGGACAACAAAGATTGGATAGGAGGTACCGTCAACCTCGGCTATCACATTTTTGCCGGAGTAGATTTATACGCTTCCGACCACAGTAAATTAGCGATTTTTGGAGAAATAGGAGGCTCTTTCTGGAACAAAGGCAACTACATCACCCGTTACCACGCAATCATCAATTTTAGTTATATTTATACACTTTAACCCCCTAAAAACACAATGAAAAAAATCACCCTCCTTTTGCTCGCTATGAGCCTTACGTTCTGCACCAAGAACGACAACGATGCAGTAGATAACCCTATCGACCCAGTGGAAAACCCCGCCCTGATGAAAGAGCTCACTGCATCTCCCGACGGCTGGAAACTCACCTATATTTCCTCCGATGATTCTTTCGGAGGCTACCACTTCTTGATGAAGTTCGACACTCAAGGCAAAGTATCAATGCTCTCCGATCTCAGTGCTACGGCTACCCC
>NZ_KB291447.1:8661-21008 GCF_000318295.1 Capnocytophaga sp. oral taxon 326 str. F0382 | reverse complement strand
TACTCAGCTTTATCGGCAATAACCAAATCCACCTATTAGCCGATGCCCTACAAGGGGCTGCAGGTAATGCCCATACAGGTAAAGTCTATCAGTTTCTATATACAGGTAAAGAAGGCAATAACCTCAAATTCCAAAACTTGCTCCTCAGTGGTATGCAGTTAGTGTTCGAACCCGCCACCGCTGCCGATTGGTCACGTACCCCTGCGTTGTACAAAAATATCACCCCTTTAACCACCGCTGCCGCTCATTATTACCTAAAAGTAAGCACTGCTACGGGTACGCCCACTACCTATCCTATTGAGTTTACCAATAGAGTGTTATCACTGAAAAATACCCAAAGCAAAGTCGCTGTTTTGGCAACTGAAAAAGGTGTTGCTTTCCATCGCGCTTTTACCTTAGGCGGACAGTCTTTCACCGAGTTAGAACGCGTTGCAGGTAGTGTACCCCCCGTGTATAAAGCAACCGTGAATGGCGTTACTGCCGAGCTTTTCTACTCCTCAGTACCACCTAATTTCTTTGATGGCGACGATTATAAAGATATCAATACCACTATCGAAGCTTTTGCTCTTATGAGCCAGTATTTCAAAAATAATGAGTATATGACCGAGGCTTTCTATGAAGATGTATTGAAAGTCGATGCCTCTACCGACCTCTATATGCTCAGAGTAATGTTCGACGGTGCCACCGATTGCCATATCCAAATAGGACATATTTTCCCTGAAAAAGGCTTCTCTGTACTCCAAATCAGCTGTAAGTACGAACTCAAAAACAAACGTTTGTACTTTAAAGATAGTGATAAAAACCTGAGCACTTCTGCGCCTGATGTTTGGGGTGACGAGAAAAACAAAGCAATCTTAGAACAAGCACAACGCGCCTTAGGAAGTGTCTATGCTCTTGGAGCACAAGGGTTGTACATCAAAAAACTGAACATCAAAGTTAAACCCCAAGAGGATAACCCCGTATATCTATTGCAAAGCTACGAATTTCCGTTGTACGCTTTCCCTATCTGGGGAGTCCCACTGTAGGGGCGATTGGCAAATCGCCCCTCCTGACCCCTGACCCCTAATAATGAGAAACTTAAGAAAGAAATAATAATAATGAAAAAATCCTTAAAAAACACCGTTCTCCTCGCGCTCGCTATGAGCCTCTCATTCTGCTCTAAGAATGATGATGACAACACTGGTAACGACTCCGTTACTCCAGTACAAAACCCTGCCTTGATGAAAGAGCTCACCGCATCTCCCGAAGGCTGGAAACTTACGTATGTCTCTCCTGATGATTCTTTTGGAGGCTATAATTTCCTGATGAAGTTCGACGATCAAGGCAAGGTAACAATGCTCTCCGATCTCAGTGCTACGGCTACCCCTACCACCAGCAGCTACCGCACTCAAGAAGAGGGGAGAGGCTTAGTACTCAGCTTTATCGGCAATAACCAAATCCACCGTTTAGCCGATGCCCTACAAGGAGCTGCAAGTATTGCTCACACAGGTAAAGTCTATCAGTTCCTATATACAGGCAAGGAAGGTAATAACCTCAAATTCCAAAACTTGCTTCTGGGAAACAACGCTTCTGTAGTGTTTCAACCCGCTACTGCTGCCGATTGGTCGCGCACTCCTGCGTTGTACAAAAACATTGCCCCTTTGAGCAACAACGCCTCTCACTATTACCTGAAAGTAAGCCCTACTACAGGTAGCCCTACTACCTATCCTATCGAGTTTACCAATAGAGTGTTATCACTGAAGAATACCCCAAACAAAATTGCTACTTCAGCAACTGAAAATGGCATTGCTTTCCATCGCGCTTTTACCTTAGGCGGACAACCTTTCAACGAATTGAAACGCGTTGAAAACAGTAACCCTCCTACCTATCGCACTACCGTGAATGGAGTTACCGCCGAACTTTTCTACTCATTACTCTCTCCTGACGATTACAACAGTGATGATTACCAGCACATCAATACCCAAATTGAAGCACTTGCGATTAACACTCAAGTAATGAAAAAATATGAGTATCTAACCGAAGCTTTCTATCAAGATGTATTGCGTGTAGATGCCACTACCGACCTCTATATGGTGATGATGACCTTCTCAGGAACTGTTTGCCAAATAGAAATAGGACACAATTTTGAAGAAAATAATCTTTCTTTTATAAGTGTAAACGCTAAATACGAACTCAAAAACAAACGCTTGTATTTCACCGAAACTGACGGAACTTTAACAGTTGATAACGAAGATCTTTGGAATGACCCTAAGAACAAGGCAGTGGTAGAACAAGCCAAACGAGCCTTAAATCGCATCTATGAACTTGGTAATCAAGGTTATTATGTGAAAAAATTGGATCTCTCTATCCGACCTTTTGCTACAAACCCCATCTATTTTTTCCAAAGCTATGAACATCCTCAATATGCTTTCCTTGCTTGGGGACAATAAATAGTAATTTTTGCATCAATACACTTTGTCAAAGTTTCTTGCCCGTGCGGCTCGCACCTTTGGCAAAGTCTATTTCCTAACCCCTAACCCCCTAAAAAAACAATGAAAAAAATCACCTTCCTCCTGCTCGCTATGAGCCTTTCGTTCTGCGCTAAGAACGACAACCCCACTGCTGGAGATGACCCTATCACTCCAGTGCAAAACTCTGCCTTAATGAAAGAGCTTACTACAGCTCAAAACGGCTGGAAACTCTCCTATACTAATGGAAACAGCATAGGCGTTTATCAATTCCTCCTCAAGTTCACCTCTGAGGGCAAAGTATCTATGCTTTCCGACCTCAGTGCGACCGCTACCTCCACCACCACGCGCTACACCACTCAGGAAACCAAAGAAGGCAGTGTATTGAGCTTTGTAGGCCAAAATTATCTACACCAGCTCGCCGATGTACTCCAAGGCGACCCCGCTAAAGATTTTTCAGGTAAAGTATATCAATTCCTATATCTCGGTAAAGAAGGTGATAAACTCAAATTCAAAAACCCTTTCAGCAATCAGCCGTCGCAACTCTATTTTGAACCTGCCACTGCCACCGATGAAGCGCAATTCCCTAATCTTGCGCGCAATATAGTGCCACTCACCGAGCACACATCTCACTACCTTTTGAAAGTATCAACAGCCACTACTTCGCCTACCCTTTACTCTATTGCTTTCACCAATAGAGTGTTAGCCCTTCAAGGCGCCACGGTAAAAGCACCCGTAAAAGCCACCGAAAACGGCATCGTTTTGGTACCACCTCTAACGATAGAAGGTAAGAGTTTCAGTGATTTAACACGTAGTGGCAGTACCGAAACTCCCACTTATAGCGCGACGGTAGAGGGGGTAACTGTCGAATTGTACTATTCACTCATCAGCCCAGAGGTCTTCAATTCCGATGATTATTTAGCCATCGTCAACGATCAGGTGAGTGCCTTCACCTATTTAGAGTCCTCCTTTAAAAACTCAGCTTATACAAGTAAGCCTTTCCACGACAACTTTTTAGCAATTGATAGTGAAAAAGCGTTCAACTCTATCACTATCCGTTTCAAGGCAGGAAACAAAGTAGATCTTATCATTGGCTATAAATTCCCCGATAAATCGAGTACCGAATCAATTACTGCCAATGCCACCTATGAGTTCAAAGATAAAAAACTCTATATGACCTTTCAAAGTTTCAAGCATCCAATGGCTTCGAGCTCTTGGTTAAAACCCGAAAACCGCGCCCTCTTAGACCTTGCCTTTGAGCGTTTAGAAAACTTGATAGCCCTCAGCAACGAAGGTTTGTACATCAAAAATACAGGAGAAAAACAAAACGATCGCTTTATCTATTTCTTCCAAAGTCATAGTAAGCCCTCTTTCTATTTTCCTGCTTATGCACTCAAAAAACTATAATACTTTATGAAAAAGAATGTTCATTGGAGTAATACAGTAAGAATCATCACAGTATTAGTAAGTGTATTAGTCATCGTTGCTTTAGTGACGATGGGCAGGAATTATCTTTTAAATCCCAACTACGGCTTGTTGTTAGGTATCATCGCTATTACCATTACCTTAGCTGTATTTATACTCAGCGCTCCTATGAGTATAGTGTTAGAACCCGATAAACTTACTTTGAAAAAACTTTTCGGTAGTAACAGCTTAAAATACAGCCAAATCCTCTCCGTAGAAAACACAAGCCGTCGTTTTGGGATATGAGAATTTTCGGTTCAGCAGGCTTTTTTGGCTATATAGGTATTTTCTGTAACAAACGTATCGGAAAGTACACTTCATTTGTAGGTGATACTCATCAGTGTTTTTTGGTAACCACCAAAAGCGGTAGAAAATACGCCCTCAGTTGTGAATCGCCCGATGAGGTGATAACACAACTTACCGCTAAATTGTAATACACCTAAAAAAACAGCAAATTTGCTAATTAATAAATTTGTCAATTACAAAAAGTTTCGTATCTTTGCGGGTGAAATCAATAAACAAAAACATTCACCTTAAAAACGCAATTATTATGAGACAAAGAGTACCCGTTTCACAAATTATGAGTAAGGAGTTAGTAACCCTCTCTCCCGATCAATCACTCTATGAAGCCGAACGTTTGTTCAAAAAACACCGTATACGCCACATCCCTGTGGTCGAAGGCGATAAACTTATAGGCATTGTAAGCTATTCCGACCTCCTTCGTATCAGCTTTGCCGATATGACCGACGGCGATGAAGAAGTAACCTCCGTTGTCTACGATATGTATACCATCCCGCAGATTATGGCTAAAACACCCCTTACAGTAACTGCCGATACCTCCATCAAAGAAGTAGCCGAAATCCTCGCCGCCCAAAGCTTCCACTCTATCCCCGTGGTAGATAACGGCAAACTTGTCGGCCTCGTAACCACTACCGACCTTATCAAATACCTATTAGAACAATATTAAATTTAGGTAAGAGGTAAGAGATAAGAAACGCAAATTCTTACCTCTTACCTCTTACCTTTTACCTGAATATGAATGAATTAACATTAGAACTTACCGAAGTTAGCCCCCAAGTATTTTGTGGGGAAGACGAAAGTAATATCAAGTACATCAAAACCCTATTTCCTAAACTGAAAATCGTTGCACGCGGTAGCAAACTCATCGTTTTTGGCGAAGAACTACAGCTCAAAGATTTCCAAACACAAATCGAAAAACTCATCGCCTATTGCGCAAAATACAACCGCTTAGACGAGCGCACTATCGATAGTATTCTTTCTGCATCTACCCCCGAAACTGCCGAAAAAGTACGTGAAGAAGATATCATTGTACACGGAGTCAGTGGTAAAATCATCCGCCCGCAAACCCAAAATCAAGTAAAATTGGTAGAAATGATGCGTAATAACGATATGGTTTTTGCCGTTGGGCCTGCCGGTACCGGTAAAACTTATGTAGGGGTAGCCTTAGCTGTAAAAGCCCTCAAAGAAAAACAAGTACGCCGCATCATCCTCACCCGTCCAGCAGTCGAAGCAGGCGAAAACCTCGGTTTCCTCCCTGGTGATCTCAAAGAAAAACTCGACCCCTATATGCAACCTCTTTATGATGCCTTGCGCGATATGATTCCCCACGAAAAACTCAACGCTTTTATTGAGGCTGGCATCATCGAGATTGCCCCTCTTGCCTTTATGCGCGGACGCACCTTAGACAACGCTTTTGTAATCCTCGACGAAGCTCAGAACACCACCCACGCCCAGATGAAGATGTTCCTCACCCGTATGGGGCGCAATGCCAAGTTTATGATCACCGGTGACCCTGGTCAAATCGACCTCCCTCGCAAAGTCTCTTCCGGACTCAAAGAAGCAATGCTCATCCTCCAAAACGTACAAGGCATCGCCTTCCTCCACTTAGACGATAAAGATGTTGTGCGCCACCCATTAGTACGCAGCATCATCGAAGCCTACAAAACCATAGAAAACAACGAATAGTCGTAGCACGACAAACAATTATATTTTACCCATAACCCCCAAGACTCTCTGAGAGTTCCAAGTTTCTCAGAGAGTCTCCCATTGTTCCCATTGTTCCCACCTCAGTCGTTTGCTTATTTATAACATTCTTCATTTTACTTCCTTATTACTCAAAAACTTCTCACGTTATTCCAACCTTTTCAAAAAATCTTCGTTTATATGGGAGAAAGCAATAAAAAGCTTTCTAAAAAAATCAACTGATAATCAGTGTGATAAAAAATAATTAATACAAAATAACAAATTAAAAGTACCTTGCATTGCATAATACCTTTATTTATCATATCTTTGCACCGTAAAATTAATTTAGTAACCAAAAACCATATAAACAGATGAAAAAGATTATCCTATCACTGCTATTAGTTGTAACTACCTGCAGCTTTGCACAATCTTCTTTTAAAGGTACATTAGTTAGCCCCGACCAAAAACCTATAAGTGCCGCTAATGTTATCCTGATGTCCCTACCCGACTCTACCCTCGTAAAAGGGGCAATAAGCAATCAGCGAGGTGTTTTTGAACTACCCAATGCCGCTGAGGGTAAAAAAATACTTCTCAAAATTACCCATTTGGAATATCAAACGGAGGTATTCACCCCCTCGGGGAGTAACTTGGGCACCATTGTTTTGACTCCTGCTACCAATCAGTTAGGAGAAGTCGTGCTAACAGCTCATCGCCCGATATTAGAACAAAAGGGTACGCGCATCAGTACCAATGTGGCGCAATCGACCTTGCAGAACCTCCCCAAAGTCGATTTGCTTATCAACTTCTTGCCTGGGATGAGTACCTCGTACACGGGCGGGGGCTTTGAGGTGTTTGGCAAAGGCAATCCTATCTTCTACATCGATAACCGCAGGGTGCGCAACCTTGATGAAATTTATCAGTTATCTCCCAAAGATATTGAGAGCATAGAGCTGGAAACCCAACCTGGTGCGGAACACGACAATACCGTCGGGGCAGTTATCTACATCAAACTGAAAAAGAAACAAGGCGATGGACTGAGTGGGTCGGGTGAAAATGAAAACTATGTGTTAAAAAAAGGTGCTATGATAACTACTTGGCTTAACCTGAACTATCGCAAAGGCAAAACCGACTGGTTTACTACTATAGGCAACTTCAACAACTTCAACAAGAAAAATGCTGACATCTATCAGGATTTGCAAGTGCATACCCAAAGCAATGATTGGCGCGTGACAAGCGACGAAACTAACAGGAGTAATGCCAAAGGAATAAATGCTAAAATAGGGGTAGCTCACGAGATTTCGGACAAACATTCCATAGGCGCAAGTGTAAGAGGGAGTGTAGAACCTTGGGTAGGACACAGGTTTAGCACCCAAGAGACCACTACCTTCAAAAATAACCTCCTTACTGCCAAAGGGCTCAATGAATACGACCGCTTTAGCCAAAACAAAGACCTGAGCGTTAATGCTTATTACGAAGGTAAACTCACCGATAAACTGAAACTGCAAACCGATGTAGATTATATCGGTCAGCGTTCCGATAACACTTCCGATGTTGTGGAGCGCAACCTCCTCACCACTACCTCTCGTAACGTGCACACCCATTCCGATGCTGCTTCCGATTGGTGGGGACTCAAAACTACTTTCTTGCAAACCCTTGGTAAGGGCGCTATAAACTATGGTGTTGAGGTGAGCGACCTGCATCGCACTGAGGACTATACTGATAATGTGCTTTCGGCTTCGGATATTAAGAATACCGAAACGCGTTCGGCTGGTTTTGTGAGTTTCTCTTACCCTATTAAAAAAGTAAATTTGAAACTCGGTACGCGCTACGAGTACGCCGACTTTGGTTATTACGAAAACGGACAAAAAAGCACCGTGAAAAGCAAGACCTACCGCGATTGGTTGCCCAATATTTCTATCGCATTCCCTTGGGATAAAACTCAACTGACCTTTAGTTATGCACGCAAAATTAAACGTCCAGCTTTTTATGAGCTCAGCGACTACAACAGTTATAGTTCTCCTTTCTTGTACAATCGCGGAAACCCATATATTGTGCCTCAGCTTACTGATGAATGGAATGCCTTGGCTACTTATGGTCCTATTTCGGCTTCGGTAAGTTATTCGAATATTCACAAGGGTATTTATTCCGATTACCAACTCTCAAGCATCAATCCCGATGCCGTTGAAAAAACCCTTCGCAATTACGACGATTTTAGCGAACTGAAATGTGTGCTCAATGCGCAAACCCAAATAGGCAAATGGATGCCTAAACTTACGCTCACTTATAAAAAACCTTTTGCTAACAATGTGTTTTACACCAGTGAAGGTAGGTTTATGGTAGAAATGATGAACCAAATTACTCCTACTGAAAACTGGTTAATCTTGGCGATGTTTATTTATATGAACAAAGGTTCAAACCGAGAAGTCTACGCCTACAAGGATATGAGCGGAATAGTCGTAGGGGTTGCCCGTATGTTCTTCCACCAATCGCTTACAGTGTATGCCGTAATTTCGGACCCTTATAACGGTCTCAATGAGCACACACGCGTACAAAATCCGTACATTAGTAATAGTACTGCTCAGAATTACAGCAATTTTGGATTTAAAGTAGGACTGAGTTACAATTTCAATACCACCCAAAGCAAGTATAAAGGACAAGGAGCTGGAGAAGAAGAGAAAACCCGACTCTAACGAATCACAACACATTATATTATTACGAGAAATCTGAAAAGTCTCAAGAACGTTACAATACCAGCTCCGAGTATTGGTTGCATTTGCATCGCTACACTTTGCCAAAGTTCTAATAGCCTCTCGTGCTACGAGCTTTGGCAAAGTTTATTAATCTGATAATCAAATTGTCTTTAAGTTGTGTTGTGTAGGGGCGTTTTGCAAACGCCCTATATAAATAAACCTTTTCCGGCGCCCTCTTACAAAAAAATCTTTAAACAGCCCCACAGTTTCCACCACTCCCAAATTTGCTAATTTACAAATTTGCTAATTTACTAATTCCCACACTCCCATTCTTTGCCCGTGCGGCTCTCACCTCCCAAATTTGCTAATTCTCTAATTTGCTAATTTCCAAATTCTTACCTCTTACCCCTTACCTCTTACCTCTCAAAAATTTTGCAGTTTCAAATATTTGTCGTACTTTTGCGCCCTAAAAATAAAAGTGTCGTTTGATGACACTATTAAGGAATGTTTAATTTTTAAT
This sequence comes from Capnocytophaga sp. oral taxon 326 str. F0382, assembly GCF_000318295.1. Lineage (NCBI taxonomy): Bacteria > Pseudomonadati > Bacteroidota > Flavobacteriia > Flavobacteriales > Flavobacteriaceae > Capnocytophaga > Capnocytophaga sp. oral taxon 326. The sequence goes on along the minus strand of NZ_KB291447.1, from coordinate 11,904 downwards.
AAAAATCACAAAGAGTGGACACATTAAGCTACAAAACCATCTCTGCCAATAAAGCCACTGTAAACAAAAAGTGGGTCTTGGTAGATGCTGACGGACAGACTTTGGGTCGCCTTGCTTCTAAAGTAGCAAAACTACTTCGCGGTAAGTACAAACCCGATTTTACCCCTCACGTTGATTGTGGCGATAACGTAATCGTTATCAATGCCGAAAAAATCAACCTCACAGGGAACAAATGGGAAGATAAAACCTATCTTCGCCACACTGGTTATCCAGGAGGACAACGATTCACAGGAGTAAAACAACTCCTCGAAAAACACCCTGAACGTATCATCGAAAAAGCTGTAAAAGGTATGTTACCAAAAACAAGATTGGGTGCAGCAGTTTTACGTAATTTAAAAGTGTATGCAGGTAGCGAGCACAAACAAGAAGCTCAACAACCTGTTACCATTAACTTAAACGATTTGAAATAATGGAAGTAATTCACACCATCGGTAGACGAAAAACCGCCGTAGCGCGTATCTACCTTAAAGCAGGTAACGGTACTATCACCGTAAACAAACGCGAACTCAACAATTATTTCACTACCCCTACATTGCAATACAAAGTAAAACAAGCCCTCAGCCTTGTAGGTGCTGAAGATGCTTACGATGTAAAAGTAAATGTATACGGAGGTGGTATCACCGGTCAAGCCGAAGCCGTTCGTTTGGCTATCGCTCGCGCACTTTGCGAACTCAACGCCGAAAACCGCGCAGTATTAAAACCCGAAGGGCTCCTCACTCGTGACCCTCGTATGGTTGAACGTAAAAAATTCGGTCAGAAAAAAGCCCGTAAGAGATTCCAATTCTCTAAACGTTAATATCAATTTGCTCCTTAGTTTAGCATCCAAATGGCTCAGGCGGTTATCTAAAATTTACAAAACCTCTCCAAGCTATTGCTAATAGTAGGAACGTAAACTATTTAAAAAGAAATGGCAAATAACATAGAAATTAAAGATTTATTAGATGCAGGCGTACATTTCGGCCACCTTACCCGCAAATGGAATCCTAATATGGCTCCCTACATCTATATGGAACGCAACGGTATCCACGTAATCAACTTGTACAAAACCGCTGCTAAAATCGAAGAGGCTACCGAAGCCCTCAAAAAAATCGTAGCCTCTGGCAAAAAAGTGCTTTTCGTGGCTACCAAAAAACAAGCTAAAGACGTTGTTGCCGAAAAAGCAACTTCAGTAAAAATGCCTTACATCACCGAGCGTTGGCCTGGTGGTATGCTTACTAACTTTGTAACCATCCGTAAGGCTGTAAAGAAAATGTCGTCTATCGATAAAATGAAAAAAGACGGTACTTTCGATACCCTTTCAAAACGTGAAAAACTACACGTAGAACGTTTGCGCGAAAAACTCGAGAAAAACTTAGGGTCTATCGCCGATATGTCTCGCCTCCCTGGTGCTCTATTTGTAGTCGATACTCTCCGTGAACACATCGCTGTAAAAGAAGCGCAAAAATTAAACATTCCTATTTTCGCTATGGTAGATACAAACTCCGACCCTCGTGAGGTGGATTTTGCTATCCCTGCTAACGACGACGCTTCTAAAGCTATCGAAAAAGTTCTTTCTTACATCACCGAAGCTGTAAACGAAGGTCTTTCTAGCAGAACTGCCGACGCTAACAAAGAAGCTGAAGCAGCCGAATAAATCAAATAAGCTTTGGCAAAGTTAGGGACTTTGTCAAAGCCTTAAAATTATTTTTTAACTCACTTTCACCGGCTTCTCCCTCCCCTCGGGGGGGAGGGCTGGGGAGAGGATAAATATTAATAAAAATGGCAAATATTACCGCCGCAGACGTAAATAAACTCCGCCAAGCTACCGGCGCAGGTATGATGGACTGTAAAGCTGCCCTCATCGAAGCCGAAGGCGATTTCGATAAAGCAATCGAAGTATTGCGTAAAAAAGGTCAGAAAGTAGCCGCTAAACGTGCCGACCGCGATTCTAAAGAAGGCGCTGCTATCGCTCAAGTAAATGCTAACCACACTGTAGGTGCTATCATCTCTCTCAACTGTGAGACCGACTTCGTAGCTAAAAACGCCGATTTCGTAGCCCTCGCTAAAGATTTAGCTGATCTCGCTCTTACTGTAAATAGCAAAGACGAACTTCTTGCCCTTAACTACAAAGGAATTACCGTAGCCGAAAAACTCCTCGAACAAACAGGTGTGATCGGTGAGAAAATAGAGCTCGGTGCTTTCGAAAAAGTAGAAGCACCTTTCGTAGGTTCTTACATCCACCACGGCAACAAAATCGCTGCTATCGTAGGCTTATCAGCTGCTATCGCCGATGCTGCCGAAGTAGGTAAAAACTTAGCGATGCAAATCGCTGCTATGGGTGCTGAAACCCTTTCTTACAAAGATTTCTCTCCTGAGTACATCGCTAAAGAAACTGAAGCACGCATCGCTATCATCGAAAAAGAAAATGAAGAGTTACACCGCTTGGGCAAACCGCTCAAACACGTACCTCAATACGTTTCACAAGCACAACTCACTCCCGAAGTATTAGCTAAAGCTGAAGCCGATGCTAAAGCTGAATTGAAAGCTGAAGGTAAACCAGAACAAATTTGGGATAAAATCCTTCCTGGTAAGATACAACGCTTCATCTCCGATAACACTACCCTCGACCAAGAAAAAGCGCTCCTCGACCAAGTGTACATCTACGACGAAAGCAAAAAAGTATCCGATTTTGTAAAATCTAAAAATGTAGAGATTACTGCTTTCAAACGCGTAGCCTTGTAATTTATATATTTAAATGATATATGTTAAAAACTCCTCTTACTATTGAGTAGGGGGAGTTTTTCTCTAACTAACGTTAGATCGATATAACAGAATATTGAATTACAGTTTGTAACAGATATACTCACAAAATAATTCAGTCAGGTGAAAATTCGTGAGATAATATATTCACCGTCAGGTGAAAATTCGTGAGATAATCCGTCAGGTGAAATTCGTGAGATAATAAAAAATAAAGACTTTTATACAATCCCATTTTCGTGAAAATTCGTGAAATTCGTGGGCTTTTTCCTATAAATTTAATCCATTTTACATCACAATCCGTGTAAATCCAGCAGCGCCAGCTGCCAATCCGTGTAATCTGTGGGAGACTTTTTAATTCACCATTAGGTGAAAATTCGTGTTCACATACCCAGCTACGCCAACTCGCTGGTTTTGTGGGAGATTAAAAATATTTTACTGATTGTT
>NZ_KB291447.1:0-8641 GCF_000318295.1 Capnocytophaga sp. oral taxon 326 str. F0382 | reverse complement strand
GTGGGAGATTAAAAATATTTTACTGATTGTTAAACAATTACTTACGCTGAACTCACATTAATTACCAATCGTTAGTCGTACTACGCCCCCTTTCAAAACATTACCCAATAATAGAAATGAAACATATTATCTATTTATTCCTCTACCTCAGTTTTACTACTGCTCAAGCACAATGGAACATAGCCCTTCCTAATGGCGAAACCCTTAATCTCCAATGGCAAGAGCGCGAAAACTCTCAGCAAAATAAAGATATTCACACCTTTGTAGGCTACAGCCAAAACCAGTTTGTGGCTACTTTGGTAGTACACCCTAATAAAGAGGCTTCTGGTAGCTTGCAATGGGAAGGGACTACTTACCAACTTACAGGCTCACAGCAAGGTAAGCTCTCAGCAAAAGAGCGACTCCGCCATAACCCCAATGCAAAATGTGGTACCGATACTCACCAGCACACCTCTCTTTTTCCTTCTCCTCAAAACAGCCCTACTGCACGCCCTATCACCACTACTACATCTCTAATGCCCAACGACCCCGAGGGGATTCTCTATCTCTATCGCTTGGCAGTATTGGTTGATTACTACGATTTTGCCCATACTTTCGGCAGTGATATCACACAAGTAAAAAACTTCCTGCTCAACCTCGAAACTTTTCTCAACGAGGTATATGTACGCGATATAGGATTGAAATTCAGTATTTTAGATGATAACCGACTCATTGTTCAAGAAGCTACTAAGCAGTTGTACAATCAAAAATCACGACGAGAAATCATCGAAAATTCAACTGAAAAAATTGATGAACTCATTGGCGATAAGCAGTATGACATAGGAATTGTAATCGCTCCAGGCACCGATGCAACCTTGTCAGGACTCGCTTTCTTTTCTGGAGGATTCCGCCTTGTAAGAAAAGGAGGGGCTTCGGCAATAGCCGAAAATGCAACCATTGCTCACGAAATCGGACATTTATTTGGTGCCGATCACACTTTTAAAAACGTCTACTCAGGTAACTCTCTCTATACAGAACCTCGCTACGGTCAATCACTGATGGGCTATAGCAACAATTTCCCCGATGGAGCTTTCTTTTCACTCCCTACCGCTTATCAAATACGTGGCGGGATTGTCAATCGGTCTTATTTCAAAGATTCTCAGCGCACTCAGTTAGTAGACCGCAATGGGAATGATGTGAGTAATTTCAATTATGCTTATGGTATCAAAACCGAAAGCTCTTTCCCCACAATCGACCGCACTAAACTACAAGAAACCTATACCATTCCTAAAGATACTTATTTCCAATTCCGTATCAAGGCAACAAACACTAACAATCTCCCTATTTATTACACAGCACAACTCACCAGTAGGGCAGGAGTAAACGATCCTAAGTTCCTCACTCGTAAGGGGAAAACAGAAGGGAATCCTATCACTTTCCAAACACAATACAGCGATTTAGGAGGCTTTATAGAGTATACACGTCCCAATGCAAAAGGCGAACATCTTTTTTGGGTAGCAACCTCTAATCCTGCCCCTCAACGCTTTGTGAATTACGATATGGTAGCTGTAAAGGTAAATATCGCCGACGGTAAAACTTTTGCGATCACTAACGGAATGAACGACGAGTACCAAGGGGGTGATAAAATAACACTTCATTGGCAAGTAGACCCTAACTTCTTTGACCCCAATAGCAAAGTGCGCATCCTCCTTTCCGATGATTTAGGTAAGACTTTTAAATATACTTTGGTAGAAAGCACCGAAAACGATGGTACTTGCGAGATTACACTTCCTAATATCGAGATAGGTACGGTAGAATGGGGCAAACAACCAAAAATCCAACTCCCCGCGGGGGTTATCAAAGTGGAAGTGATAGACCATATCGCTTTCGCTATTACCAATGTAGCGCCTTATAAAACCTCTAACGGAAAATCAGTACCTAATGGAGGCTTTAAAATTAAAAAGAAAACAGGAACGCCCTCTCCTTTAATCTTTGTAGAGAATAGCAAACCCCAAAACGTAACCGTTCAATGTGCTAATGAGATACCTGCACCTGCTAACCCTACAACCGAAGGAGGTTGTGGAGCAGTAACCATTACCCATACAGATAAAAAGCTCGCTGGAACTTGTGCCAATAGCTTTACCATTCAGCGCACATTCAAGGCTTACGATGGCTGTGAAACCATTACTTATCAACAAACAATCGTGGTAAATGATACCCAAAAACCTACTTTTGTAGGGAGCTTACCTCAAGATACAACGATTGATGAAGGAGCTAAAATACTTCTTGGAGCTACTCTTACCGCTACCGATAATTGTAAAGGTACATTTCAAGTCGTTCCTACCAAAGAAACCCTTGCCAATAAAATAATATATACTTGGGTAGCCAAAGATGATTGTGCTAATGAGTCAGTACACAAGCAAACCATTACAGTAAGACCCATAGCAAAAAAGCCACAGCAAGAGCCAGAGAAAAACATTGTTATCTACAATGGCGTTTCTACCGAGAATACGAATAATTATTTTACCGTAGAAGGAGCAGATGATAATAGCCCTATTCACCTCCTTATTTTCGATGAAACAGGCTTAAAAGTATATGAAAATGAACATTATGGCAAAAATGGCGATTATTTTAGAGGTTATGCCAATGTCAAAGGTTTTATAGGCAATAACAAAGCCCTTCACGGCACTTATTTCTATATCGTTCGTTACAGCAAACGCGGAAAAGAAGAACAGCAAAAAGGCTTTTTATATGTAAGATAATACCAATCACCATTAGGTGAAAATAGCGTCCCTACACTTTGGCAAAGTATCTAAACTGCTCGTCGTGCTACGACCTTTGCCAAAGTTTTTAAACGCTCGTCTTGCTATTATCTCTATCAAACTTAAATATTCTGATAATCAACCACTTTTAGAGTATGTTGTGTAGGAAAGCCAGCGATAGCTGGGTATGTGCTGCAAACGCCCTCACAAACAGAACTTTCCACGGCTTTTTCTATAGCAATCCCCCCCTCAGAGTTTTTCCGAGCTTTTCCAAGATTCTCCAAGATTCTCAAAGTTTTTCCAAGATTCTCAAAGTTTTCCCAAGCTTCTCCGAGATTCTCCCCCTCATCACAAAATCACTTTTTTAACCTCAATTTCGTGTAAATTCTTATTCCACAAACCCAGCTGCACAAATTTGTAAAATTTGAGCACAATTTAAAATATTTTACTGATTTTCAAATAATTACCTACACCAAACTCACGATAAAATAATTTTATGATTTATTTTTGGTTATTTACTTTTATTGTTGTACCTTTGTCTCCTAATACAAGAAATCAACCTTATTATGTTTAAGAAATTTTATTTGTTCATACTTTTGCTAATGTCAGCTTCGGCATTTGCACAATGGCGAGTAGAAGGAACGGTAGTAGATGAATTGAGCAAAAAGCCATTAGAAGGCGTGAAAGTACACGTCAATGCTTCTGCTTGGCAAGCAACTACCAATGGAAAAGGAAAATACGCCCTCTCTCTTCCCGAAGGCGAATACCTTATCATCTATTCACTTAATGGGTACACCCGTCAGGAGCAATTAGTCTCTGTAGGAGGGGAAAAAATCACTCAGCAACTGTCTGAAGTGAGCCTAACAGCCGATTTAGTTCAAGAATCCGAACAAATGGCTGTAATCAACGAATCTGAACTCGAAGACGATGAGAGCGGTGCCGATGCTATGTCTGGCCTCTTGCAAAGCTCTCAAGATGTGTTTATGCGACGTGCAGCTTTCGATTTTAGTTCTGCTTTCTTCAAACCTCGTGGTTACGATTCCAAAGATGTAACTGTACTCATCAATGGTATTCCTATGAACCGATTTGAAAATGGTCGCGCCCAATGGAATAATTGGGGAGGTCTCAACGACATCACTCGCAACCAAGAGTACAGCAATGGACTCTCAAAATCCGACTATACTTTCGGCGGTCTAATGGGCTCTAACTACATCAACATTCGCCCCTCACTCAACCGCACTGGGCTTCGCATTACTTCTTCAGCAAGCAACCGCAGTTATACCGGTCGATTGATGGCTACCTACAACTCAGGTGTACTCCGCAATGGCTTGTCGTTTATGGTATCCGCCTCCCGTCGCTTCGCCCCTCAAGGCACTTGGGTCGATGGAACGCTCTACAACGCTTATGCTTTCTCTGGCGGCGTTGAATACCAACTCAACGATCATCACAGCTTCAACCTCATCGGACTCTTCTCTCCCGTAAAACGCGGCAAAAGCTCTCCTCTCACTCGCGAAGCTCTCGATTTGTTTGGCTACCAATACAACCCTTATTGGGGCAGACAAATGGGCGACAAACGCAACTCTCGCAACCGCATCATCTCCGAACCTATCTTCGTTCTTTCATATAACTATTTGAAAAACAATACGCGTTTGAATATCGACTTAGGCTATCAGTTCGGCGAAATTGGCAATACCCGTATCGCTTATGCGAACGCCCAAAACCCCGAACCTAACTACTATAAAAATATGCCAAGCTATTACTTGAACCAAAATGCAGGCCCCGACTTTGCAGCCGCCGAAGAACAAAAAAACTATATCTTGGCTAACTCTCAACTCAATTGGGAAAACTTGTACTATGCTAACTATAACAATGCCGATAAACACAGTACTTTTATAGTGAGCAACGACATCAACCGCGAACGCACCCTTTCTGCCAACGTGAATTTTGCAATGCCTATTCACGACTTCATCAAATGGACGTCAGGAGTCGTATACCGCAATATCTCTTCCGATAACTTCGCCGAAATCGACGACTTGCTCGGAGGTCAGTACTTTGTGAACTACGATTACTTCGAGAACAAACCTTACGATGCCAATGAGGCAGATATGAAAAAACAAAAAGGCGATAAATGGAATTACTTCTATAGCCTAAAAAGCAATGTAGCCGAGGCTTTCTCTCAATTAGAATTTACCTTCAAAAAAGCCGAACTCTTCATCGCTGGTCGTTATCACTACACCGATGTACAACGCGAGGGTAAATACAACTACCCCCTTTACAGCGATTCGTATGGCAAAGGCGCCTTGCAAGTGCAAAACGGGGTAAGTACCAAAGCTGGAATTACTTATGCCCTCACTGGTCGCCACCTCTTGCAACTCAATGTAGGCTATTTCAACACCCCACAATCCTTGCGCAATATCTATCCTAATGTGCGCAACTCCAATCGAATATTGCCTAATCTCAAAAACGAAATGGCTTACACCGCCGATGCAAGCTATATATTGCGCTCTTCTTTCTTGAAAGGTCGCCTCACAGGCTTCTTTACCGAAATTGAAAACACTGCCGAAACTAACTTCTTCTATACCGAAACCGCCCTTACCGATGAAATCGATAAAGATTTTGTGGCACAAACCATCGATGGCATCAAAAAACGCCACTTCGGATTAGAATTGGGTGCTGAAGCGCAATTGCACCCTACTGTAAAACTTACAGCAGTGGCTGCTATAGGGCAATACACCTATATCAATAATCCATCGCTCTACATTTCAGCGGGTGATGTAAATAAAGCTATCGACGAGGTTAAAATGAAAAATTACCACGTGCCAAGCGGGCCACAACAAGCTTATTCATTAGGATTGGAATACCGTAATCCTAAATATTGGTGGGTAGGCGCCACTGCCAATTTCTTAGCCCAAAACTACGTATCGCTATCTGCCCTCAACCGCACCTCTCAGTTCTTTATCGACCCAGCTACCAAAGCACCCTACTCTAATATCGACCTCGATAAAGCTCGTCAACTCCTCAAACAAGAACGCTTAGACGATGTCTTCTTAGTAAACCTCGTTGCTGGTAAATCTTGGCGCGTAAAGAAAACCTATATCAACCTAATGGCAAGCGTGAACAACCTCTTCGATACCAAATTCCTTTCAGGAGGTTTTGAACAATCACGTACAGCTAACTATGGCAGAATGCTACAAGATAACGCCCAAGGAGTCCCTTCTTTCGGTAACCGATATTTCGTAGGTTACGGACGTACCTATATGCTTAATTTAGCGGTAAGTCTCTAAATAGTAAATCAGAATTGGTTTGCAAATTTTATGTCGCTACACTTTGCCAAAGTTTTAATTGCTTGTCGTGCTACGACCTTTGGCAAAGTTGAATACCCTGAAAATTAAACACTTTTAAAGTATGTTATGTAATTCGTTTTACAAACGCCTTTAAAAGTAAACTTATTTCCAATCTATTTTTGTTTGACTATAAATAATAGGTAACAAGTAACATTAAAAATCGCCCCATTGAATCCCTTTTGCGGATTGTTCCCCTTCGGAGGTTTGGAGGCTAAACTAATAAATAACAACAATATGAAACTAAATGCATTAAAGCCCACAGCGATAGCCCTATTGTCGCTATTCGCAATTACATCGTGTGTAAAGGACGACGATTATGACATCCCTAACCCTGAAGGCGAAAAAACACTACCGCCTTTTAGTGGTCAGGTAGTAAGCTTCGATACAGCCATAGGTAAAGCCGTTACAAATGTAACTACTTATGGAGCCGACGAGGCAATCGAAGGTTATGTAATCTCCAGTGACGAAGCTGGTAACTTCTATCAAAAAATTTATATCCAAAACGAAGATAAAACCAAAGGAGTTACCGTCGCTATCAATAAAACAGGTCTATATACTGATTTTCCATTAGGTGCCAAAGTGCAATTGCGACTCAAAGGACTCACCTCACAAGTAAACAATGGTGGAGTCGACTTTGGAAGTGGTATATTCCAAGCAAATAACGGAAGAACCAGTGTAGGACGAATGTCAGAAGCCATCGCTAAAAATCACCTTTTCGATAAAGGAGGTGTGCGTAAAACTTTAGCCGAACTCGCTAAAGCCGATACTTCTATAAATACATTAAAGGTAGAAGCCAATATCAACCAACTCATCACCCTTAAAGGAGTACACTTCAAAACGGAAGATGTAGGTAAAAATATGCATCAAAAAGCCAATGACACCCGTCAAGGAACAGACTACACCCTTACCGATGCACAAGGAAATACAATTCCTTTTAGAACCAGCCGTTATGCCAAATTCAAAGATGAAAAAGTGCCTGCAGGAACTTTAGATGTCACAGGGGTACTCACCAAGTACGGTCAAAATTGGCAGTTTATGATTAGCAACTACGCTGATATAGTAGTCAACGGAGGCACCTCTACCGGTACCCAAACCAATACTCAAACCAATACAACCGTTGAAACCATAGAAGCCAGCTCAGCTACAGCCGCCAACTTCGTAGAAGGTAAAAAGGTAAAACTACACGGTAATCTTAAGGTAGAAGGAAGCAGAGCCTATATTCTTTTTAGTGATGGCACCAAAATACAATTGTACACTAAAAACTTCAGTAAAATTAGTAAAGAGAATAAAGATAACCTCAAAGTAAATGGCAAAGAAGTTACTGTAACAGGTACTTTTGGCAAACATAATACTACGCTTCAAATCGCTTATGAGCAAGACAGTGATTTAGTATGGGGCTCAGGTAATAACAACCCACAACCACCGGCAGAAACTATAGAAGCAAGTACCGCTACAGTAGCTGTTTTTGAAGAAAATAAAGTTGTTACTATGCACGGTGTATTAGTATCTAAAGGAGGTAAGGGCTATTTTAAATTAGGAGATGGTACCTTAATACAAGTTTATTCCAGTACTAAAAACATCAATGAAACTAAAGAAAAAATTGCAATGGGTGGTTACGAAGTTACTATAAAAGGAACCTTTGGCTTACATAATGGAACAAAACAAATTCAATATACCAAAGCAGAAGATGTAACTTTTGGTCAAGCCCCTGCTACCCACACTTATGAAGCCTTAGATGCTTCTACAGCCACTATAGCTAACTATGCCGATGGTAAATATGTAAAACTTACAGGTACTATTATTACTCAAAAAAATGGTAAATATACAGATTCCTACATCACATTATCCGATGGTAATAAAATAAAACTTTTCCCAGCAAATAGTGCTAGCATTTCAAAAGCAAAAACTGATAGTCTAAAAAAAGATGGTCAAAAAGTAACTATTTCAGGTAAGTTCGAAGACTACATCGATAATAAAGGAGCAAAAATTTACGAACTCATCTACATAAAAGATAGCGATGTAGAAATACAATAAAAAACATTTTTTCTTACCCAAAAAGAGTGAGCCCCCAAAAGCTCACTCTTTTATTTTCATCCCTTCCCATCCCCACCCGCATAACTCCTCCCTTTCCGGTTAGTCCCCCTTCGGGGTTGTCGACAATTGCCGAGTAAGTGAGTCGGGGGCCATCTCACCCCTCCATCCCCGTCCGCACAGCTTCCACCCCACCGCTCCCACCCCATCCCCACCCGCACAACTCCTCCCTTTCCGGTTAGTCCCCCTTCGGGGGTTCGGGGGCCTCCCACCCTCTCCCACAAAAAAACCACCCTCATTCTCAACCACTTAAAAAATAAATTAAAAAAATCTTAAAAAAAACTCTCAAAAAATTTGCTAGTTTGAAAAAACGCCGTACCTTTGCACCCGCAAATGAGATGATAAGGCATTTGTAGGGGCGAATGGCAATTCGCCCATTCACACAAAAAAGGCAATTCGCCCATTCACACAAAAGGGCAATTCGCCCCAAATAAGAAACAACACGTACATTGACATAATGTTGTA
>NZ_KB291446.1:3244-4220 GCF_000318295.1 Capnocytophaga sp. oral taxon 326 str. F0382 | reverse complement strand
TAAATTTTAACACATTTTGATAAACACAAGTGTTCATACATCATTCTAAAATCCCCACTATGAAGTCCTATAACCCCTGTTCTTTGTGAGAAATCTCCTTTCCAGATGTTTGTTCCAAGAGACAAGCCTAAATTACCATCATCCCAAGAAGCCATAGCAGAATAGCGTGTTTCAAAAGAATTGTTGCCAAAACCATTGTAATTATTGTATCCCATAAGTCCTACACCTCCCGAAATAGAGAAATTTCCGCTTTGGTAACCAGCTCCTAAATTGACTCCCATTCCTGCAGCATTTCCATAAGCAACTGCCAAAGAAAGCCCTATACTAAAATCACCGATAGATACATTATAACTTGGCATAAGGACAGAAGAAGCCCCTGTAATAAAACCATTGACAATACTATCTCCTGTAAGTGAAGTTGCCACTGAAGAACCACCAATAGCCCCCATAACAGCTCCTCCTAAGGTTGACCAAGCAAACTTTTCCCACGACCAATTATCGTGCATAGCTGCGCTAGTAGCATAACTTGTAGCCCCTATAATAGCACCAATAATTACCGCAGCCCAAATGATTTCTCCATTTGGGTCTGTATATTTTAGCGGATTATTTAAGCAATACCCATACCTATTAAAATTCTGAGTGTTGAATGGGTCTTGAATATAGTTATCAGGCATCAAAAACCTGTGCAAAGCAGGGTCGTACAGACGCCTGTTCATATGAATAAGCCCTACGCTTGAGAGGTGTTCGTGTCCTGTATAACCGCGGTCTAATAATAAAGAAGTTAGTTTATTCCCGTTAGCATCTGTAATACTCAATACCTTGCCCCACGCATCAAAATGGCGGGCTTCTACGAGCTTGCCGTTAAGGTCGGTGATGGCTATAATGCTCCCTAATTGGTCTCTATGTAAAAAGAGTAGTTTTCCTTCTTCACCATTGCTATTATATACCGCAGGAGCACTATACGGGTCGCCACCGA
>NZ_KB291446.1:1553-3224 GCF_000318295.1 Capnocytophaga sp. oral taxon 326 str. F0382 | reverse complement strand
GTTTCTCTTTTTCGGCTTCCGCATTGCCATAAAAACTATGGGCACGATTGCCAAAGGCGTTATATAAGTAGGTGATACGCTCTTTGTCCTTTATGTATATTTGCTCAGGGCTTATTTTTTTTCAATATTTTAATGTACTTAAATCATAATACAAAGGTACAAAATATTTTTCAATCTACATATTCATTTACATATATATCATCATTATAAAATGAATGTAAATTAGTGCCGCAAAAAGGACAGAAATGAATTTGTATTGAAACTACTTCTGAAAAATCGAAAACCTCATATATATCTATAAAGATAAAAAAACGTCTTCGTTTGTTAATTTGTATAATCTTCTTTAGCCTTTCTTCTTTTTTGATGGGAAAATATTGAATTTCTTTTTCCGAATATCTTTCAGCAAATTTTACAATTCTAATCTTAGGAGCTTGTTGATCTCTAAGAGAATAATAATTTTTAAATAAATCACAACAAAATTCTTTCTCTTTTTTCTTTTTTAATCTTGTTTTGAAGAAATTAAACATAACTTATAAATATTTTATTTATTAAACAATTTTATAAAAGTAGGAACGTATTTAGGTTGTATTTGGTATTCGTAACCCTTCATTGTGCCATGTTCTCCATTATATTTTATTATATTTCCTCCCTCTATCATTTGCTTTAAAGTAAATCTTGATATCGTAACCTTTACAAGACTTCCTCCATTTTTGATATAAGAACGGGCATATTCAACATTATCAGTCATAAACAAAGGATCTCCTTTACCTTCACTACCTGTAGTACCTCTATACAGCGTTACATTGTCGCCCATAGGGTCTGGCGAAAAATCGTAGTCAGAATTAAATTCTAACGCCTTACTCAGTTCTCGTGATAGAACTCTATCTTTTTTAGTAACAATACGATTTCCTATTATTCCTGAAATAGCTCCTACCGCTGCTCCCGATGCAAAGCCTGAGAAGCCATTTTGTGCCGCGATGCTAGCATCTCCTGTTAAAACCAACCCTCCAACAAATCCTCCTGCATATCCACCAGCTGCTCCAGAAGCTATTCCTGTTATAGTACTTCTAAGAAGAGGATTAGTCACATTATAATTATTAAGCATTACTGTAGAAGCTTTTCCAATAGCACCTCCTATTAAACCACCTACTGCTCCCGATAAAGCTCCAATCCCCATACCTTGTAAAACCTTACCATTCCCACCTGGCAATACTGCAAACCCACCACCTGATATAGCACCCCCAACAGCTCCTCCCACCATTGAAGAGACAAGTGTAGTTCCTCCTGCAATGGTTCCTCCAACAGCAGAGCCAACACCTGCCGATACACCCCCTATAACAGCCCCACCTGCCATTCCTATCCAAGTGTTAGCATTGCTATAGTTCCATTTAAACGGATTGTATGTGCCATTAGCTTGCACTCCTCCTATATAAGCTCCGATCAGAGCTGCTACTAAAAATACCCATTCCCCATCCTGATCCACATACACCAACGGATTATTCAAGCAATAGCCATATCTATTAAAGTTTTGGGTATTAAATGGATCTTGAATATAATTATCAGGCATTAAGAAGCGATGTAGGGCTGGGTCGTAGAGACGTCCATTACAATGGATTAAGCCTACACTTGCTAAATGCTCGTGTCCTGTATAACCTCTGTCAAGAAGCAACT
>NZ_KB291446.1:0-1533 GCF_000318295.1 Capnocytophaga sp. oral taxon 326 str. F0382 | reverse complement strand
CGTTGCCGTCAGTGATGCTTAGCACCTTGCCCCAAGCATCAAAATGGCGGGCTTCTACGAGCTTGCCATTAAGGTCGGTGATGGCTACAATACTACCAAGCTGATCACGATGTAGGAATAATAATTTACCTTCTTCACCATTGCTATTGTATACCGCAGGAGCACTATACGGGTCGCCACCGAGGTAAAATAGAAAGTCAATACTTCCTTTTGTTATATCCTCTTTGATTTCTACACTGCCATCGGCACTGTAATGTTTATGAATAGGGCGTTTTTCCTTTTCATCTTCAGCATTACCGTAATAGCAATGTGAACGCTCGCCAAAGGCATTGTACTTAATTTTATTTTTTTTCTACAAACTGAGAAGGCACTATTTTATCTAAACAATTATTCACAAAGTACTCCCATTCATACACTTCTATTTCTCCACCAAAAGTACTAATAACACATAGTTTACTTTTCTTTATAGCTGTAAAATATCCATAAACTCCTCCCATATAGAAAAGCATATCAAACTTCTTATCAAAAAGAAATTTAGCTAACTCATTTTCTGGAAGAGATGATTTATATGCTCTTGAGTTTGAAATAAATCTCACATCTCCTGTCGCAACTAACTCACCTTTACTATCAGTAATATAAGTACGAGTATATAAGTAACTTTTCCTTTTCTTAAAAAGTCCTTGAGGTTTTATGTTATAATAGTTAGGCATTAAGTAGCAGACAAAAGAACCGTCTAAATACTCCTCTTTATAAGCCTTATAGTTTGGCACTCTAAATAAAATATTATACAATCCAAATATATGAAATTGCTTGAGTTCTTCGGTTTCATTTACTATCTTAGCTTTTCTCACAAGATACTCTATTCTATCCTCTAACTCTTTCAGTTCTCCCTTGATATGCAACCTATCAATCATATTGATAGTATCTTGAGAGTACAAAAAGCACCAAGAAGAATTCAATACTATAATAATAAATAGCCTCCTCATTATCATTATCTTGATATATAAAAAATATTATAGGAATTTGTGATTTGAGTAGCATCTATTTTATGAAAACTACCGCCATTAGCTGGGTTCATAACATAATAGAATGTTTTTTGTATAACACTTCCATTAAGCTTTATAATTGTTTTTTGAACAATACGTTGCATAATCACACTATGTCCAACACTTTGTCCCATATTCATATTAATAGCTACCCTTGCTCCTCCTTGCATTTTAGATAATACTGTTGGTAAAGATATAAGTTTAAAATGTTCTCCTGCTACAGTATGTCCAGAAGCATTTGCATAAGCACCCCAAAGTCCCACATCATCTAAAGGAACTATATTAGGGTCACTTCCGAAATTAACTAAATCTCTTATTTGTTCCTGAGTCATATTTCCTCCAAAAGACTTGTCTACAGCTTCTGCACTGGCTGGTAAACAATTATTATCACCTACTTGTCCAACTTTAGGAATATTTTGTTGAGCTAATATGTTTTTTTGCACAGTAGCTCCATCCCAAAAACGTCTTCCGTCAATAGCGGCATCTA
>NZ_KB291445.1:0-789 GCF_000318295.1 Capnocytophaga sp. oral taxon 326 str. F0382 | reverse complement strand
ACCAACAACAAAAACTCACTACCAACGAAGCAGGTGAAACCCATTTAGAAAAATACCCTTTACCCGTTATAAGATACAACGCTTTCAAAGCTCCTGAGCAGATATATGTAAAGGACAAAGAGCGAATAAGCTATGAATATAACGCCTTTGGCGAACGTTCACACTGCTATTACGGTAATGCTGAAGTAGAGAAAGCCAAACGCCCAATGCTTAAACACTACAGCCACGACGGTAGTGTAGAGGTAGTATGTAACAAGACAGATAACAGCACCAAGTTTATACTTTACTTAGGCGGTGATGCCTATAGTGCCCCTGCAATACTCATTTCGGACGGTGAAGCCTCAAAACTCTATTACTTACATAGAGATTACTTAGGTTCTATAGTAATGCTCACCGATGAGGATGGCAATATAGCTGAAAGACGCCATTTTGACCCTTGGGGGCAACCCATAAAAATAGAAGACGGCGCAGGCAATACCTTAGACAAACTCACCTTATTAGATAGAGGCTTTACAGGGCACGAACACCTGCAAACCGTAGGATTGATACATATGAACGGACGCTTGTACGACCAAGCGCTACACCGCTTCTTACAACCCGACAACTTTGTACAAGACCCTTTTAACACCCAAAACTTTAATAGATATGGGTATTGCTTGAATAACCCATTAGTGTATGTGGATGAGAATGGAGAGTTTTGGCATTTAGTCATAGGCGCTGTCGTAGGAGGAATACTAAATTGGATCTCAAATGGCGCACGTCTTGATGCTAAAGGACTTGGCTATTTCG
>NZ_KB291444.1:7752-20233 GCF_000318295.1 Capnocytophaga sp. oral taxon 326 str. F0382 | reverse complement strand
TTTAACATTTCTTTGATAAACACTAATGATAAAATATATAGATCTTATATATAAGAAAATAGGAAAGTTCTATAGAGCCTATAAAGTTTACGATCAAAAATTTCTTGGTCCTTCTTTTTATGTAAAGATGAGTAAATGTCACGATGATGATCGCGATGATTATGAATTTTTTAAAAATTTATGGGGAAAATATCCTTGGGAAAAAGATTGATATACCATTTTTGTTTAACCTCTTATCACTTTGCCAAAGTTTTTTTATTTGTAAGGTAGTAAGTTAAATTTTTAGTGAAGATTTTGGTAAAGACTTTGTTGTTCAGAATATTATCCCGTGGAAGCAATATTCTGAACAACAAAAAAGAGAAAAAAACACTAAAAGTCTTTTCTCTTTTAAAATAAATACTTTTCTTTGTCAAATAATTACAAAAGACAATGGAAAGATACACGCATTTAAATTTTGCGTAAAGGTCGCAGATTTTTGTATTAAAAGCAAAAAATGTAAAGCTAAAGGGGAAGCCTCCAAAAAAGTGAATATTCTCCTAAGCAAGCTCAAGAAACAGCTTTTCGTGAGGGAGGAGAAAAGTATTTTATAGATGTTTTTCAAACTCCAGAAGAATATGAACGTTGGATGCAATACTTAGAAACACATCAATAGTTCTAAATCATCATCTTTTTTTCTAACCTCCTTAAAAAAACAAAAATTCCAAACTACTGAATATTCAATAGTTTGGAATTTTATTTCTAATGACTGACGAATTACTTGTTATTTGTAATTCGTCAGTCGTAATTAACAATTATTCTTCAAGTCGGATATCTAATCCAAGACCTTTAAGTTCGTGCATCAATACGTTGAAAGATTCTGGCAAGCCTGGTTCTGGCATTGTCTCACCTTTTACAATCGCTTCGTAAGTTTTGGCACGACCTACTACATCGTCGGATTTTACAGTTAAGATTTCGCGTAAGGTACTAGATGCTCCATAAGCCTCTAATGCCCATACCTCCATCTCTCCAAAACGTTGTCCACCAAATTGGGCTTTACCTCCCAATGGCTGTTGGGTGATGAGTGAGTACGGACCAATAGAACGCGCGTGCATCTTATCGTCGATCATATGTCCGAGTTTAATCATATAAATTACCCCTACGGTTGCTTTTTGGTCGAAACGTTCACCGGTACCACCATCGTATAGGTAAGTATGACCAAAACGCGGTACGCCTGCTTCATCAGTAAGCTCATTGATTTGCTCTAGCGATGCTCCATCGAAGATAGGAGTTGCAAACTTCTTACCGAGTTTTTGTCCTGCCCAACCCAATACAGTTTCATATATCTGACCGATGTTCATACGTGAAGGTACCCCAAGAGGGTTCAACACGATGTCTACCGGAGTTCCGTCTTCAAGGAATGGCATATCCTCATCGCGAACGATACGTGCTACGATACCCTTGTTACCGTGGCGACCTGCCATCTTATCACCTACTTTTAGCTTACGTTTCTTAGCCACATAAATCTTAGCTAATTTAAGGATACCTGCAGGCAATTCGTCACCCACAGCAATGGTAAATTTATCGCGACGTAATCCTCCTTGTAGGTCATTTTCACGAATGCGATAGTTGTGCAAAAGGTCATCTATAAGTCCGTTGATATGTTTATCATTAGTCCATCCTGCAGAAGTAAGATGAGCATAATCTTCAATACCTTCGAGTACTTTTTTGGTGTATTTCTTACCTTTAGGTACAATCTCTTCACCAAGGTCGTTTACTACCCCCTCTGAGGTTTTTTCGGCTACTAAACTAAATAGTTTTTCTAATAATTTAGTACGAAGCGCCTCGAATTTAGCATTGTAGTCGGCTTCTAATTGCACTACATCTTCTTTATCTTTACTGCGTTTGCGTTTATCTTTTACTGCGCGAGAGAACAATTTCTTGTCGATTACTACCCCGTAAAGTGATGGAGAGGCTTTTAGAGATGCATCTTTCACATCACCTGCTTTATCACCAAAGATAGCGCGGAGGAGTTTCTCTTCAGGAGTAGGGTCAGATTCACCTTTTGGAGTAATCTTACCTATAAGAATATCACCAGGGCGTACTTCAGCACCAATGCGAATCATACCGTTTTCATCCAAATCCTTAGTAGCATCTTCTGATACGTTAGGAATATCATTGGTAAGTTCTTCAGCACCTAACTTAGTGTCACGCACTTCAAGTGCATATTCATCAATATGGATAGAGGTAAAAATATCATCGCGTACAGCACGTTCTGAGATTACAATCGCATCCTCGAAGTTATACCCTTTCCAAGGCATAAACGCTACTTTCATATTGCGACCAAGTGCTAACTCTCCGTTTTCAGTAGCATAACCTTCACAAAGCACTTGTCCTTTTTTCACACGTTCGCCTTTTTCTACAATTGGCTTAAGGTTGATACAAGTACCTTGGTTAGTTTTTTGGAATTTGATAAGGTTGTATACTGTTTCATCAGGGTCGAAGCTCACGAGTTTTTCTTCGTCAGTACGATCGTAAGTAATGATGATTTTTTCAGCATCCACGTAATCTACTACCCCATCGCGTTCAGCATTCATAAGCACACGAGCATCCGATGCTATACGGCGTTCCAAACCTGTACCTACAATAGGAGCTTCTGGTTTCAACAAAGGCACTGCTTGGCGCATCATATTTGAGCCCATCAATGCACGGTTCGCGTCGTCGTGTTCCAAGAATGGAATAAGAGAAGCTGAAATAGAAGCGATTTGGTTAGGAGCAACGTCTATATATTGTACTTCGTTAGGTTCGATTACAGGGAAATCACCATCTTCTTTTACAACCACTTTTTCCTCAATGATATTAGCTTTATCGTCTAATGCAATATTTGCCATACCAATTTTGAGTCCTTCTTCATCTTCGGCAGTAAGGTAAGTCATATCTTTAAGATCTACCTTTCCGTTAGTAACTTTGTGGTAAGGGGTCTCAATAAAGCCCATACCGTTTACTTTAGAAAATACCGCTAATGATGAAATCAAACCGATGTTTGGTCCCTCAGGAGTTTCGATTGGGCACAAACGTCCGTAGTGAGTATAGTGTACGTCACGTACCTCAAAACCTGCACGTTCACGTGATAAACCTCCAGGTCCTAAAGCTGATAAACGGCGTTTGTGAGTAATCTCGGCTAATGGGTTCGTTTGATCCATAAACTGAGATAATTGATTTGTACCAAAGAACGAGTTGATTACAGATGAAAGAGTCTTAGCGTTAATCAAATCGATAGGTGTAAATACCTCGTTATCACGTACGTTCATACGTTCGCGGATAGTGCGTGACATACGAGAAAGACCTACACCAAACTGAGCTGCCAACTGCTCTCCTACCGTGCGCACACGACGGTTAGACAAGTGGTCGATATCATCTACCTCTGCTTTAGAGTTGATAAGCTCAATCAAATATTTTACAATGGTGATGATATCCTCTTTGGTAAGCACTTGCTTTTCCATAGGGGTATCCAAGCCCAATTTCTTGTTGATACGATAACGCCCTACATCTCCCAAGTTATAACGTTGATCTGAGAAGAACAACTTGTCGATAATACCACGAGCAGTTTCTTCATCGGGTGGTTCAGCGTTACGCAATTGTCGGTAAATGTGTTCTACCGCCTCTTTTTCAGAGTTGGTAGGGTCTTTTTGTAAAGTATTGTGGATAATAGTATAATCTGTAGCCTGACTATCTTCTTTGTGAAGAAGAATAGTTTTTACATCAGCATCTAAGATTTCTTGAATGTTATCCTCATCGAGTACAGTATCGCGGTCGAGGATAATCTCATTACGCTCAATAGATACTACCTCTCCGGTATCTTCATCTACGAAGTCCTCGTGCCAAGTGTTAAGTACACGAGCAGCCAAACGACGACCGATGTATTTTTTAAGCCCTGTTTTAGAAACTTTGATTTCTTCGGCAAGGTCGAATATTTCTAATATATCTTTATCGCGTTCAAAACCAATCGCACGGAAAAGTGTAGTTACGGGCAATTTCTTTTTACGGTCGATATAAGCGTACATCACATTGTTGATGTCGGTAGCGAACTCAATCCACGAACCTTTGAAAGGAATGATACGTGCAGAATAGAGTTTAGTACCATTAGCGTGAAACGACTGACCGAAGAATACCCCAGGAGAACGGTGTAATTGAGAAACCACCACGCGTTCAGCACCATTGATAACGAAAGTTCCGCTGGAAGTCATATAAGGCACAGTTCCCAAGTACACATCTTGTACGATAGTTTCAAAATCTTCGTGCTCAGGGTCGGTGCAATAGAGCTTCAATCGGGCTTTCAGAGGCACGCTATAGGTAAGACCACGCTCAATACACTCTTGTATAGAGTAGCGAGGAGGGTCTACAAAATAGTCGAGAAACTCCAATACGAATTGGTTACGAGTATCGGATATAGGGAAGTTTTCCTTAAAGGTGTGGTACAATCCCTCGTGAACTCGGTCTTCCGACTTGGTTTCCATCTGAAAGAACTCTTGAAACGATTTGATTTGAATATCCAAAAAGTCAGGATATTCAGGAACGTGTTTCACAGAAGCAAAATTGACTCTTGCGGTTTGATTCGTAAGCATTTTCTTTACTTTAATATTATTATTTAGTGTGTTAGTAGTAAGTTGTTCTTTATTTATCTTTAGTCATTAGCTACCACAGTAGATAGGCAATATAGCTATTCCATTTTCTCCTCTTTCTATCTCTGTACCTTCATAAAATACGTGGTCTCCTAATTCTTTATTTGCCTGTTGGTTATGTACTTTCATTAAGAGTTCATACCCCAAAAAGCTCTTGCCATTATCAGGAAGCAAAGTTGCTGCTAATTCTACCTGATAACCATACTCATCATCATCTGGTTCTTCTTCAAAGATATCATCATCTTCCATCAGTTCCTCGTTAGGCAGTATGTGTTCTGGATCTACCCAAGCCATATATTGCATTTCAATCTTAGGTTCATCAACTACAAGCTCGTCCAATCGCCATTCTTTTTCATTTTCACAGCTAAGATTATACTCTTCAATATCTTTTTTAAACTCTTCTACAGTGTTGTAATATTTCTTAGAGAAGCTCCAATAGATGTTATTTAAACGTTCAAGATGTTTGCTCATTTTGTTTTATGTTTATTGGCAAGAGTATCTATTCTCTACCATAATATTGTTGTTGTATTGTTGCCTTAAATTACAAAATGGTTTAGGTCTTTTTGCCATTGAAAAAGACCTAAACCTTATAGGGTTTATAAGTAAAATTATTTCAATTCTACTTCAGCACCAGCTTCTTCTAAAGATTTTTTAAGCCCTTCAGCTTCTTCTTTAGAAACACCTTCTTTTACTTTTGAAGGAGCGCCGTCTACTACTTCTTTAGCTTCTTTAAGTCCAAGACCAGTCAAGTCTTTTACTAATTTAACAACCGCTAATTTGTTAGCACCTGCTGATTTCAAGAATACATCAAATTCTGTTTTTTCAGCGGCTGCTTCACCAGCACCACCTGCAGCTGGACCTGCTGCTACTGCTACTGCTGCTGCAGCTGGCTCGATACCATACTCTTCTTTCAAGATTTGAGCAAGCTCGTTTACTTCTTTAACGGTTAAGTTTACTAATTGTTCTGCGAAATTTTTTAAATCTGCCATTTTTTCTATCGTTTTTGTTTAATTGTTTAAAAATAAATTCTGTGCGTTCTGTTTTACTTTTCAGATAAAGTTTTGATGATACCAGCCAATTTGCCGCCACCTGATTTGAGAGCTGAAACAACGTTTTTGGCAGGTGATTGGAGCAAGCCAATGATTTCACCAATAACTTCATTCTTAGATTTAAGAGCTGCTAAGGCATCTAATTGATTGTCGCCAATAAATACAGCCGCATCTACATAAGCTCCCTTTAGAATAGGTTTTTCTGATTTTTTGCGGAATTCTTTGATAAGTTTTGCAGGTACATTTCCTACCTCAGCATACATCAATGAAGTGTTTCCTTTAAGGATATTTGGCAATTCACCAAATTCTTTTTCTGAAGCTTCCATTGCTTTAGCAAGCAAGGTATTTTTCACAACTGCTAATTTGATATTCGCTTTGAAACAAGCACGACGTAAAGCCGTTGTATCTTGAGCGTTCAAACCAGTTAAATCTGTTACATAAATAACATTATTATCAGCTAACTGTGCAGTTAAATTGTCTATTACTAATGATTTTTCTTCTCTTGTCATAATTTCGGTTTTTAACTACAAATTAAACTGTTTTAGTATCTACTGCAATACTTGGACTCATAGTAGATGAAATATAGATTGATTTCATATATGTGCCTTTAGCAGCAGTAGGTTTCATTTTTATTAATGTTTGCATCAACTCGTTAGCGTTGTCTACAATCTTATCAGCAGTAAATGATACTTTACCGATAGAAGCGTGTACGATACCAGTTTTATCTACACGGAAATCGATTTTACCAGATTTCACTTCTTGTACAGCTTTACCTATTTCCATAGTAACAGTACCAGTTTTAGGATTTGGCATCAAGCCACGAGGACCAAGCACACGCCCTAAAGGACCTAATTTACCCATTACAGCAGGCATAGTAACGATTACGTCTACATCAGTCCAGCCGTCTTTGATTTTTTGTAGATACTCATCAAGCCCTACATAGTCGGCTCCAGCTGCTTTAGCTTCAGCTTCTTTCTCTGGAGTTACTAAGGCAAGTACACGAACATCTTTACCAGTTCCGTGAGGAAGTGTAACTACACCGCGTACCATTTGGTTTGCTTTACGTGGGTCTACGCCTAAACGCACTGCAATATCTACAGAAGCATCAAATTTAGTGTAAGTGATTTCTTTCAATAATGCTGAAGCCTCTTTGAGTGAATAGAGCTTATTTCTATCAACTTTAGCAAGAGCTTCTTTGTGTTTCTTTGTTAATTTTGCCATATTGCTTTGCGATTAAAAAGGTTTTTCTCCTGTTACTGATATACCCATTGAACGTGCCGTACCAGCAACCATACTCATTGCAGACTCAATTGTAAATGCATTTAAATCAGGCATTTTGTCTTCTGCAATTGCTCTCACTTGTTCCCAAGTGATACTTGCTACTTTCTTACGGTTTGGCTCTCCGGAACCTCCTTTAACCTTAGCGGCTTCCAACAGCTGAACAGCAGCAGGTGCAGTTTTGATAACAAAGTCGAAAGACTTGTCTTTGTAAACGGTGATAACTACAGGAATTACTTTTCCTTGTTTGTCCTGTGTTCGAGCATTGAACTGCTTGCAGAACTCCATAATATTAACACCGGCAGCACCTAATGCGGGTCCAATTGGTGGCGAAGGATTCGCTTGACCTCCCCGAGCTTGTAGTTTAACTACTTTACTAATTTCTTTTGCCATTGTTTATAATTAATAATTTATTTAAATGCCTCTTTTACGAGGACTTTGTTACAATTTTTCTACTTGGGTGTAGCTGAGTTCTAAAGGTGTTTTACGCCCAAAGATTTTTACCATCACTTCAAGTTTGCGTTTCTCTTCGTTCACACGTTCTATAGTACCATTAAAACCATTGAAAGGACCATCAATAAGTTTTACCATCTCGCCTACTTCAAACGGAATAGCTACTGTTTCTACTGTTTCAGCTAATTCATCTACCTGACCAAGCATACGGTTTACATCAACTTTGCGCAATGGCAGTGGGTCACCTCCTTTAGTTTCACTTAAAAAACCTACTACCCCTGGGATAGACTTAATGATATGCACTACCTCACCTGCTAAGTGAACTTTCACCATTACATAGCCAGGCATATGCACTCTATCCTTGGTGATTTTCTTGCCATTACGCACTTGAACCACCTTTTCAGTAGGCACTAACACTTCCTCTACATAGTCAGCATACCCCAATCGTGAGGTCTCGTTCTCTATGTAGTTCTTTATTTTGTTCTCCTGACCGGTAACGGTTTTAATTACATACCATTTTTTTTCTATTAATCCAGACATTCTTGCTGTTTTTATTTCATAAATTCAAAATACTTACCTATGAGGTATTCAAATGAAGAATCCATTCCCCAAATTACTAAAGAAAATAGAATAGAAAATACCACTACTACCAACATTTCCCTCTGTGCATCTGAAATATTAGGCCACGTAACATGGTTTGTTAGCTCTTCATAAGACTCTTTAACGTATTGAATCATAACTTATTAGTATTATTAATGAATAATATTACGCCCTATTATGTGCGCTTTTGGGTGGCAAAAGTACGGTGATTTTTTTAATCTACCAAACTTTTTAGAATATTTTTTATTCCAAAATACAATCTTTCCATACTTCTGCTTGTCTATAGAGCTCTAATGAACGATATGGCACTACCACTTTCCCCTTATATCCAAAACTGCGATTCACTACTGGCGGAGTGAGTGCTCGGCAATGCAATTCAGCAAGACCACTATTTTCAAAGGCTGCTAAATCTATCTTTTCTACTGTATTAGGCAATTTTAAATCTTTTAAGTTTGCACACCCATAAAATGATTGTACCCCTATAGAAGTTGTAAATTTAGACAAGTTTACTTCAGTAAGATTGGCGCAATTATAAAAAGTCTTAGCAGCAACATCTACCACCGCACGAGGCAACTCTATTGTTTGCAAGCTAACACATTCAGCAAAAGCAAACACACCTATATATTTAATATTTTCAGGCAAATCAATATACTGTAAATTCTTGCACCCATAGAAAGCTCCATAGAAAATATCAGTGAGAGCCAAAGGCATTTGCACAGCAATCAACGAACTACAATTCCTGAATGCCTGCATATTGATTTTCTCCACCGTATCCGGAATTATCACCGAACTCAAACTTACACAATCTAAAAAAGTATCGTTCAATATATGACGTAAACCATAAGGCAATTTCAGCGTTGCTAGAGCACTACAACTATGAAAAGCACTTGCTCCAATAAAAAACACACTATCAGGAATACTTATCCCCTTAAGTGATTTGCAATACTCAAAAGCATCGTCGCCTATACTCTCTAATCCTTCAGGCAACACCAATTCAGGAAGAGACTCACAATACGCAAAAGCACTGCTCTTAATATGCCTTAAACTCGGCGGCAAAGTTACCTGCACAAGCGCCTTACACTGGTAAAACAACTGCGACGGAATCACACTAAAAATATTACCCAAAAAACTCACCTGCTTGAGCCCCGAACAATCCATAAAAGCACTGCTGCCAATAAGACTCATAGACTCGGGTATTTCAATGTGTTCCAGAGCAAAACAACTTCTAAAAGCCTCCTCCCCTATCGTCGCTACCGTATTAGGTAAGTTAATATCCTTCAGCTTAACGCAAAAAGCAAACGCCTGCACCCCAATAGCCGTCACCGAGTTAGGCAGCATTTCCACTTTAGTAAGATGATTACACCCCGCAAAAGCGCGATCCCCAATAGTGGTTACCCCACCCGAGACGCTAATCCGTTGCAAGCGCGTACAACCTTTAAATGCTTCATTTGCAATTGCTTTCACCGTATGAGGCAACGCTATATAGCCATCTGAAGGTATCTTAGCATCTTCACACTTGAGTAAAACCCCTTCCTTGATGAAAAGCGCTTCAACACCTTGCTGAGCCAACACTAATCGTACGCCGAAAAACAATACTATAAACAAGTATTTATAAAGAGTCGTAGTCTTCATATCTTTATATATCAAAGGGCAAAAGTACAAAATAATTGCCAAATAGCAAAAAAAGCACCTCATTCGAACACACAACGAACACGTAACGAAGACACAACGAACCCTCTCCCTACTTGCAAAAAACTGCACCAAAAAAACATAAAATCACCCCTACCCCACTCAACAACAATTTCTTACCTTTTACCTCTTACCTCTTATCTTATAAAAAATCTTAAAAATATTTTTGCATTTCCACAAAAAGTATTACTTTTGCCGTTTGATTAATAACACCAAACAATTTTATACTTTTATAAACGAATATAAACAATGGCAGTACTCGAAAAGATTAGAAGTAAAACCGTATTCCTTATCGCGATTATAGGGCTCGCCCTCTTCGCTTTCATCATCTCCGATTTCATCGGTAAAGGGCGCTTTAGCAACCACATGCCTAACGAAATAGGTACCGTAAACGGCGAAGATGTCTCTATTGATGCCTTCCGCGCTCAAGTCGAAAACGCTACTCGTCAAGCTAACGGACAAGTAAGCAGCATCGAAGCCGCTAAATACGTGTGGGAACAAAAAGTCCAAGAAATCCTCCTCAACCAACAAATCGAAAAACTCGGCCTTAGTGTCGAAAAAGACCAAATCTTGGCTATCCTCGCTAAAACCCCTCTAGCGCAAAACCCTCAATTCGTGAATGAACTCGGCGTGTTCGACCCCCATAAATTCACTTCCTACTTGGCTACCCTCAAAAGCACCAACCCCGAAGCCTATGCTCAGTGGAAAATGCAAGAAGACGCTATCGTAGAGGGCGCTAAACAACAAATGTATTTCAGCCTCATCCGCGCTGGACTCGGCGTTACCAATACCGAAGCCGAAATGGAATACCACCAAGAAAAAGACCTCGCCGATATTAACTATGTTGCCCTCCAATACAGCAGCATCGACGATAAAAATATTACCGTTACCGACGGCGAAATCCAAGATTACATCAAAAAACACGAAAAACAATT
The DNA here is from genome assembly GCF_000318295.1 of Capnocytophaga sp. oral taxon 326 str. F0382. Taxonomy (NCBI): domain Bacteria; kingdom Pseudomonadati; phylum Bacteroidota; class Flavobacteriia; order Flavobacteriales; family Flavobacteriaceae; genus Capnocytophaga; species Capnocytophaga sp. oral taxon 326. The sequence continues at coordinate 9,571 of NZ_KB291444.1, read as the reverse complement.
CAAACAAGAGGCTTACCGCAACATCCAGTACATCGTCGCTGCCGAAAAACCTTCAGCTAAAGATATGGAAGCTGAAAAACAAAGCTTGCTCAAACTCTTGCAACCCGAAGTCGTGTACAACAGCAAAACCAATAGCAACGACACCCTCCCTGGATTCGCTAAAACTAAGAATATCAAAGAGTTCGTTGATCGCAACTCCAATGTCCCTTACGATAGCACTTTCGTAAATAAAGACAATATCCGCTCTGCTTACGCCGATACCCTTTACGCTCTTCCCGTAGGTAAAGTATTCGGACCTTACGAAGAAGACGGCAACATCAAACTCAGCCGTATGGTTGCCAAAGAACCTGCCGGAGCCGTGAAAGCAAGCCACATCCTCATCGCCTACCAAGGAAGCCAAGCCGCTACTCCTAATACCACTCGCACTAAGGAAGAAGCTAAGGCTAAAGCCGAAGAACTCTTGGCAAAAGCCAAAACAGCAGGAACTGATTTCGCTGAACTCGCTCGTGAAAACTCTGAAGAACCTGGCGCTGCCTACAGCGGTGGAGACCTCGGATTCTTTGGAAAAGGCGCAATGGTAAAACCTTTCGAAGAATTCGCTTTCGCTAACCCCGTTGGCAACATAGGTCTTGTTGAAACCGACTTTGGGTTCCACGTTGTAAAAGTTACAGGCAAAGCCGAAGCCGTAAACATCGCTACTATCAGCCGTGCGGTAGAACCTTCTGAAGCCACTGTAAGCGAGATTTTCTCTAAAGTTTCTAACTTTGAAATGAAAGCTTCTCAAAATCCAAAAGAATTTGCAAGCATCGCCAAAAAATCCGACCTTTCAGTACTCCGCGCCGATAACCTCCATAAAAACGACGACCAAATCATCGGATTAGGCAGCAACCGCGCCATCGTACAATGGTTGTTCAACAAGGACACCAAAGTAGGTGACATCAAGCGATTCAACGCCGGAAGCAACAACATCGTCGCTCAATTAGTAAAACAAGGTGAAGAAGGACTCAGCTCTGTACAAGATGCCGCTCCTATCGTAAAACCTATCCTCATCCGCGAAAAGAAAGCCGCTATTTTAAAAGAAAAAGCCAAAGGCAACAGCCTCCAAGCCATCGCTTCAGCTAACAAAACTGAAGTAAAAAGCGCTACAGGTCTCGTGATGAAAAACCCAACTATTATAGGTGAAGGTCGCGAACCCAAAGTCGTAGGAGCCGCCTTCGGACTCAAACAAGGTCAAATCTCTAAACCCACGATGGTGAAAACGCCGTATACGTAATCCAACTCACTGCAGCGACTATAGCCCCTGCAATCACCGATTACAGAACCCAAGCTGAAACCGTTGAAAATCTCCGTACCGAGCGTGCCGCACAAAGCATCCTCAAATCATTGGAAAACAGCGCCACCATCAAAGAAAACCTAAGTTCATTCTATTAATAAAATAACCCCAGTCCCATATAACAAAACATTAATTCCCAACGATATATCACAATATACTCATAAAATAATTCACCGTCAGGTGAAAATTCGTGGGATAATATAAAGTAAAGAGTTTTATACAATCCAAATTCGTGAAATTTCGTGAAATTCGTGGGAGTTTAAAATATTTTAATGACTATCAAAAAATTACTTATATCGAACTTACGTTAAAAATAGAAATCAGAAAATAGAAATCAGAAAATAAAAAAATAGGAGTTAAAGAATCCCAACATTCTTTAACTCCTTTTATTTTGCCAATTAACATTTTATCCCTATCTTTGCCCTAAATAACCATTCACTTACTATCGCTACACTTTGTCAAAGTCCTTAATTGCCCGTGCGGCTC
>NZ_KB291444.1:535-7732 GCF_000318295.1 Capnocytophaga sp. oral taxon 326 str. F0382 | reverse complement strand
CTTTGTCAAAGTCCTTAATTGCCCGTGCGGCTCGCACCTCCTACCGCTCCCATATTGCCCGTGCGGCTCGCACCTCCTACCATCATCGTAATTCCCCTGTTATGATTGAAAAAGACTATCTCAAACGCCAAATCGACCGTTTCTTTGAGGAACTCACCGCCCTACTAAACCCCAAGGCAGCCAAAGAAGAAGAACGCAAACAATTAGACCTGCTGACTGAAAAATACACTCAGCACCATCTCACATATTTCCTCAACACCCCCACCGAAACCCTACTTTCAGAATACGAAAACGATGCCGAGGCGTTAGAAATCATCTCCGAATTGCTCCTCCAATCCACCAACGAGCCCGCAATCTTACAGAAAACCGCCCACATCATCAAATATGTAGATGCCATCAGCAAAGACTTTTCGTTTAGAAGAAAAAACAACTTAGAAAAAATTAAACAAACAACTCAAATATGAATAACGATTACAAAAATTTCAAGCAATTATTAGAGTATTTTGTAGCGCACTTAGAGTATTGCGTTACAAATAACAAACACAATAGAGGCTATGATAAATACATCAAACCTTTTGAAGAAAGTGGTAGCTTTAAAAAGAGTGGGCAAGGCTATAACGGAAACTTGATACAAAATCAGATAAAAAACTGGGAAAATTATACTAATGGGAAAATTGCTATAAGTACATACCCTCCTTCTTATACAGGCACAGGAAACTATTTACATTGGGAAGGAACAGGGTTGAATATTATAGCCCGTTGGAATGAATCTGCAGACAAAATAATTACTCTTGCTATAGAAAAATACCAGAGAAAAGCTGATGAAAAAGGAAGTTGGGAAGACTTAAAGATAAATGAACCTATTGAAGATATAGGACTCTTTGATGACAAAGAACCTAATGAAAAACTTCAACATTTTTTTGATAAATATTACAGTCTATATATCAAGCTAAAGCCAGAAACAACTGAAAAAGCTAATAAATATGAGATATACGTTCAAAAACTAAAAAACTCTAAAAACATCATTCTTACAGGTGCCCCTGGTACTGGTAAAACTTTTTTAGCTAAAGAAATAGCTAAACAAATGATAGGGGAAGACGATGAAGCCTTAGCAAAAAACCCTCAGTTTGGCTTTGTACAATTTCACCCTTCTTATGACTATACCGATTTTGTAGAAGGCCTCCGCCCTACTAATAACGACAATGGAAATGTTGGCTTTGAATTAAAATTGAAACTACTTATATAATCTATCTTAAATAAAGAAGATACAGGAATTACAAGAAGATTAGGTAATGATTTAGTAATAGCTCTTATTTCATTTGATTATACCTATTTTCTCAGTAACTTCTAGGTGCAAAGATACAAATATTTTTCTAACTTCCTCACTCACAATCAATTTTATTTTATAAAACTCTGATAGGTAACGATTTAGTTACGGAACTTAATTCACTTCTTTGCTTTGTTTTTATTGTGTTTTTAACTCACGATGCAAAGGTATAAATATTTTCTCTATTGACCAAAACTTTTATTTTTCCGTTGCTAGCATAATATATAGAAGTTTCTAAAAATCTTGAGTGCATACAGATGAATTAAGTATAGTAAGCCTACTATATACTCTTTTATATTCCTTCCAAAACTCCTTATCTTACTTGCACTTTCAAAAATATTTCTCATTTTCTTCAAAATAATTTGGTTGATTTCGTTATTTTTCGTTACTTTGCGATGAAATAACACGTCCTATTGCTATGAAAACGTTAAATATAATCTTACTTTTGGTAATTCCTTCTTGGGGATATAGTCAGCAAGAGCTTTGTTTCCACTACGACAAGGCAGGAAATCAACGACTTATTACTACCTGTGGTAGTGGAGAAGAACAACTCAGTGATGAGGAAATCTTCAAGGATACTTTAGATGAAAAACGGCGTGAAGAGCACAATGCCGAGAAGATAACCTTAGATGTAGCTCCTAACCCTGTTATTGATGAGCTTACCGTCTATTGGCAGCATAAGGAGCAAAAACCAATGACCGAGCTTTTTATCACCTCAGCAGATGGCAAGATACTCTACAAAAAAGAGGCGTTACAGGGAGCCAGTCAGCATAAAGTGAATATATCCAAATACCCCATAGGTTTCTACCTCTTAGTAATCGAATTTACTGATGGCAGCCGAAAGGTGTTTAAAGTCGTAAAAAGATAATGCAATACTATGAAACGCTTTTTTCACATATTACTCATACTAAGTAGCATTTCTCTCGCTGCACAGGAATTGCCTTATAAGATCATCAAAAAGACTTCTTTTCATCGCGATGAGCCTACACCTCCTACTCTTACTGAGTTGCCTGCTATTAGTGCGGCAACCGCTCGTGGGGCATCGGGGAGTGATTTAGGTATTACCCCAAGCAATTTAGACGTGAGTGCCACAGGGGCAGCCGTGTACACTATCCCTATTGCAGTGCCTGCGGGCATCAATGGCGTGCAGCCTAATCTTGCGCTTACCTATAACAGTCAGGCAGGTAATGGCATTGCTGGCTATGGCTGGAATATCACAGGAATTTCAAAAATTACCCGTGTAGGCTCCACCCCTTACCATAACGGACAACTCACAGGGGTAAACCTCACTGAGACCGATCAGTTTGCCCTCGATGGACAGCGTCTCCTGCTTAAAGAAGGCACTCACGGAGCCGATGGGGCAGTGTATGAGACAGAGAATTTCTCGAATGTGAAGGTTATAGCCAAGGGAACTTTTGGAAATGGCATCTTTGGACCGAGTTATTTTGAAGTGCTATATCCTGATGGGAGTAAGGCGTATTATGGCAAAAATAATGGTAGGCGAGCTTATGAGTACAGCATATCTTCGTGGGAAAATGCTCAAGGGGTAAGCATACAATATACGTATAAGACTTCAGACGGGCACCATATCCCATTGGTTGAAAACATCACTTATGGGGCAAAGGGAGAAGCAATGGGTAATTGTATGGTGCATTTTGAGTACAATAACCGTTCGCGCTCTGAAACTTTCTATATCGGGGGAATAGAGTTTAACAGCTTATATAAACTATCAGCGATAAGTGTTAGCACTAATGGAAAAGAATACCGAAAATACGACTTGAGTTATAATGCCAATAGTTTAGGTTATGATAGGTTGGTAAGTGTTCAAGAGAGTGTAGAGGGGGAAAAACGTGCTCCGATAGGGTTGCAGTACCTTAATTTTTCTGATAAGCTGAGTAAGTCAACAGCAAAAGCAAGTACGGGTTTTATAAATGTAGGGCTTACCAACTCTGCAATAGTACCTCTTGACTATAATGGAGATGGGAAAATAGATTTTATTATTTATCCTACCACTGGTTCAAAGGCTTATAAAGACATATCTGTTGTTTATAACTTCAGAGGAGAACAGAACTCATTAGGTGTTTCATTTATTACCAATGAGCCTTTCAAAGAAATTTTTCCAGCTAAAGTTCTATCGCGATCAGGAGAATTATTAGTAAATAGTGGCATAGTAACAACTCATTTTACTGCAGATAAAATTCGTTTTGACGTATATACAGATGAGTATATGGGATATCCAGCAGTACATTATAGCAAGGAGTGGAAATTACCTGCTTACATAGAGGCTGATTATAACTATTGTATGAATCAATTGATGTACTCAGGAGAAAGACCCATCTTACCACCTCCTCAGAAAGCAAACACTAATATAAAAATACTTTCTGGGGATTTTGATGGTAATGGGCTCACTGATGTTATATCTATAGAACTCCCTTACAATGTTGAAAATTGTATCCCCATTGGGCGTAGACGTGAAAAAAGATATTGTGATTGTAAACATACTATAATAAATAATAGTACTGTAAATTGGATAGACTTGGATAGAAGGAAAACATCTGATTACATAAAATCTTTACGAAGTTTAGAGGTAAGGGTTAAAAATGATGATTTGTTGCAAGCTATTGATATGAATGGTAACGGTAAAACAGATCTACTGCATATCACTGAAGGGAATCTGTTTATCTATGAAATGGACAAAAATCATAATCTCCAATTAGTAGTAAAGCACGCCAATCCTTATTTACTTATCAGGAGAAAGCATCCTCTTATAGATAATATTAATAGTAACCTTGATTTGATACGTCCCATTATAGGTGACTTCAATGGAGATGGACTGCTTGATTTTATGTTGCCAAGAGATAATCCTACTAATCAATATGATATACTCTACAATACAGGTAAGGGGTTTGTTACTGAAACAAAAATACTACCTTTTAAATATGAAGCTCATATGGCAAATGGTAGGAGACCAGTTCAGTCTACTCCTATAGCAATAGATATGAATAATGATGGAAAATCTGATATTGTAGAGTATCGTACTGCTTTTGATTCAGATCTAATAAATCAGATGTTTAGAGGAATTAGTGTCTTTAAGAATATAAATGGGAAAGATGCTAATGAGTTATTTGTAAAAATAAACAATTCAGAATATGAGAGTTATAACGTAGGAAGAGCTGGTCATTTACTCTTTTCTCCTCCTGATAAGCGTAATATGTTTATGGATATTGCGCTAATATATGGAGATACAATGGAAAGCTACTCTTTGGAACAAGACAATAAAAAAGAGATTATTTTGCAGGCAATAAGTAAAGGTGAGGAGTCTCATCAGATTACATATAATTCAATGGTATCACAAAAAGATGAAGGATTCCCTACTTACCTCAAAGAGCAATATAAACTAAAAGAATATCCGTATGCAGATATAGAAGCAATCCCTACACTATCCTTGGTTTCAAAAATAGAAAGAAAATATTACCAGCAAACAACTGAAAAAATATTTGATTATTTTGCGGCAGTTACCCATTTACAAGGTTTAGGATTCTTAGGATTTAAGGCTATAATGCAGACTAATTGGTATGAACCTTCTAAAAAAGAATCACAATATTTATATTCCTATAAGACACAAAATTACGAGCTTAGGGGGGTATTAACAGATGAATATATCACACCCTATAGAGTGCGTTATTTTATGGACTATAATCCTGATTTTGATGCAGTAAGTACAGTTCATTACTCCTACACCCACTCCGAAGCTCCTAACAAACGCTTTAAGCTACAATTGGATAAGCAGGTTACTGAGGATAAGCTCAAAGGCATTACTACCACCCAAGCCTTTGTATATGACGCTGACCTAAACCCAACGCAAATCACCACAGAAACCGATGGCTACAGGCAAGTACAGGAACTGCAATACGCCCCAAAAGAAAGCAGTCCCTACCGTATGGGCTTGCTCACCCATAAACGCACAGCAAGCACTTTGGACGGTGATACTTTTACGGCTGAGGAAAGCTATACTTATGAGAATGGGTTAATCAGCACTGCCAAAACAAAAGGCAACGGCACAGGCGAGCACACCGAAAAATTTAGTTATGACCCCTATGGCAATATAACCCAAAAGGAAACTATTGCTGAAGACGGACAAAAGCGCAGTGAGCAATACACCTACGACCCTACCCACCGTTTCGTTGCTACCCATACCGATTTTGAAGGCTTAAAAACAACTTTTACCTACGATGAGCGCGGTAATCTTCATAAAGAAACAAACCCTTGGGGGCAGTCTACCTCCTACCAATATGATATCTGGAATCGCCCTATAAAGGTAACTGATTACTTAGGTAAAAGCCTGCGCACTACTTATGGAGCGAATGGCAGCAAATACAACATCCGCTCGGATAGTGATGACGACAGCTATACAAGTGAAACCTACAACGCACTCGGTTGGCTTTTGGAAAGTGAAGCGTCTACTGCCTTGGGAGCTACTGCTGTGCGCTATGAGTATGACGCCTTAGGAAGAACCATAGGTAAAAGTGAACCTTTTGCTGCTGGTGGCAGTCCACAGGGCTGGACACGCACTGAGTACGACCGCTATGGGCGTCCTGTGCAGGTAACTACCACTCACGGCAAGACCATTCGCACCTCTTACGATGGCTTAAAGACCACTGTAGACGATGGCTCTAAACAAATCACCACTATCCAAAATGCTATCGGAAAAACCATAAGCCAAAGCGACCCAGGAGGCACGATTAAGTACTCTTACTTTGGCAATGGGGCACTCAAAACTGCTAACTACGAGGGGGTAGAACAGAAAATAACCCAAGACGGCTGGGGCAGGAAAACAAGCCTTACCGACCCTGCCGCAGGTGTTTATCGCTATGCTTACGACAGCTGGGGGCGTCTTACTGAGGAGACCACCCCTAAGGGTAAAACTACGCTTACCTACGAGCCCAACAGCGACCGCTTGAAGAGCAAGCACTTAGTAGGCGACCATACCGATATGCTCATCCGCTATACCTATAACGCCGAAAAGCTCCTGACCCAAATAGACAATGAGAACCAGGACGGCAATAGCGATCATTACACCTATACTTATGACCACAACCGCCAGCTACTTACCAGCAGCGAGACCAACCCTTGGGCAAAATATACCAAAGCCTATACTTATGACCTTTTCGGTCGGGTACAAAAGGAAATGACTACCGCAGAGGCAGCAGGCAAACGCGCGAGTGCTACGGTGCAATACCGCTATCAAAATGGTGAACTTGTAGAGATGAAGGACGACAAGGGAATAACCCTCTGGAAACTTAGCAGTGAAAACCCCTACGGGCAACCCCTTGTAAGCCATAAAGGAGGCATTAAAGAGACGTATACCTACGACAAAGGCTACCCTGTAAGCCAGCTATTACAGAATGAGGACAAGGCTATCGGGGCACTTACTTGGCAGTTTAACCCTCAAAAAGGACTGTTAGACAGCCGTCAATACAGCTTTTGGGGTAAACAAGAGGATTTTAGTTATGATAACTTAGATCGCCTTACGGCTTGGGGCGATGCCAATACTCCGCCGCAAACCCATAGCTACGATGAGCGCGGGCGTATTACTGAAAACAGTTCTTTGGGTACTTATAAATATCCTGCTAAGGGTTATGACCAAGAAAAATTAGTATTGAACTCTACAGGCGAAGCTTTTTATAAAGAGGCACCAATGCCCGTGATACGTTACAATATGCTCAAAAGCCCCGAACAAATATACATAAAGGACAAAGAGCGTATCACCTACTTATACAACGCCTTTGGTAGTCGTGCCCATAGTTTTTATGGTAATGCGGAAGCTGAAAAAGAAAAACGCCCAATGCTTAAACACTACAGCCACGACG
>NZ_KB291444.1:0-515 GCF_000318295.1 Capnocytophaga sp. oral taxon 326 str. F0382 | reverse complement strand
AGTTTATACTTTACTTAGGAGGTGATGCGTATAGCGCTCCTGCGATACTCATTTCAGACGGTGAGACACAAAAGCTCTATTACTTACATAGAGATTACTTAGGCTCTATAGTAATGCTCACCGATAAGAACGGCAATATAGCCGAACGCAGACACTTTGACCCTTGGGGGCAACCCATAAAAATAGAAGACGGCGCAGGCAATACCTTAGACAAACTCACCCTATTAGACCGAGGCTTTACAGGACACGAACACCTGCAAACCGTAGGCTTGATACATATGAACGGACGTTTGTACGACCCAGCGCTACACCGTTTCTTACAACCCGATAACTATGTACAAGACCCTTTTAATACCCAGAACTTTAACAGGTATGGATATTGTTTGAATAACCCACTGGTATATGTAGACCAAAATGGAGAGTTTTGGCATTTAGTCATAGGCGCTGTCGTAGGAGGAGTGATAAATTGGATTTCAAATGGTGCACGTCTTGATGCTAAAGGACTTGGCTATTTC
>NZ_KB291443.1:8562-11136 GCF_000318295.1 Capnocytophaga sp. oral taxon 326 str. F0382 | reverse complement strand
TTAAATAATTACTTACGTCGAACTCACGTTATATTACCAATGAGTAACCCTACGAGAGGCTCCAACTCTCTCTGATGTTTTTTTAAAAAGTGTTAATTTTTCCTTGCTATTTGTTAATTGTTTCGTACCTTTGCACCGTTTTTTAAAACTAAACTAATGAAACATCTACTACGCTACTTACTTTGGCTATGCCTAAGCATAGAAGTAGCCAATGCACAAACTAACATCCAAAGTATTATAACTCTTTTTGCTACAAAGTCTTCCGTAGAATGGGCACCTCCTATTCCTAACTCAACCTCTATACTCCTACAATGGCAAGCGCGAACTACTTCTAATGGTTTTCACTCGTTTGTAGGTTATTATCAAGATCATTTTGTAGGCGTCATCAGCTTTGACAAACAGCAGTTAAGCGGTGAAATTTTTTACAGAGGAAAATCTTATGTATTGGGTACTTCTCCCCAAGGAATGCTTACTGTTGAAGCAGTAACCGATGAACACGATTGTGGTGCGAGTTCTTTGGGAAAACAAGCGCTCTCTGCCCGCAATTTCTTCCCCGAAGGCGATGAAGATAATAACGACTCTCCTATCGAGCAACCCGAGATTTACAATTCACTTTATCCTAAAGCGCTAATTCACACCGATGGTGTGTTCAGGCACTACCGCTTGGCAATACCAGTGGATTACAGCATTTACAATTCGACATATTTCAATAGAGATATACATAAAATCAAAACGTTTTGGTATGCCACCGTTGCCTTTATGAATGAGTTATATCGCAATGATGTGGGGGTGGATTTTACTTTGGTAGATGATGAGGCACTTATTTTTACTACTGAAGAAAATCATTTATTCCGCAGAAGGGAAGCTGCTAATGAAGTGGTAAACAACGGTACTATCACGCTCAACAAACGTTACGATAAAAACAAATACGATATAGCAATTATCCTCACCGATTATCGCGAAAGGTACAATGGCTTGGCGATGGTCTATGCTGCTTATGAGCAACACAACAAAGCCAATGCGGCAGCGCGCCCTGTAAAACCTTCTACCATTGCCCACGAAATAGGACACATGTTCGGTTCAGACCATACGTTCTCTAACGGAGGGCAATATTCTAGTAAAACCGAAACTGGATCGGGTCAATCAATTATGAGTTATGGACACGAGCACCCACGCGATTTCTTTTCGCTCGTAAGTCTGCAAGAAATACGCAAGTTCTTGGGTAACTCTATGGCTTATTACGCCGATGAAGCGCGCACTCAAGAAGCAGGCAAGCGTGTAGTGGGGACAGGTTCTAACCTTGTTTATGGGGTAAAGAGCAACAACCGCCCCCCAGTGCTTGACAGAACACATCTTAAGAAAACCTACACTATCCCAGAAGAAACTTATTTTCAATTCTATCTCAACGCTACCGACCCCGAAGGCGATGCGCTTACTTATATAGCTCACCCTGCTGATAGGCGTTTTCACTCTACCAAATCTAACGCTCGTTTTATCACCTACAAAGGAAAATCTGATGGTAATATACGCTTTGAAACTACTTGGTTTGAGAGTGAACGCAATACCTTTGTACCCATAGGAGCTGCCGATTCTTACAAAGAAGGTACTTTCACTTTTTGGTTAGCAGCCGCCGATCATAACAAAAGCGATAACAACCACGTAGTGAAATACGATGTAGAAGAGGTGCAAGTGAAAATAGCCAAAGGTAAAATTTTTCAAATACAAAACTTCGACAATGGCAGTTGGGAACAAAACAAAACCTACAAAGGAGGACAACTACTTTCGCTTCATTGGCAGGTAGATGAGGCTATTTTTGGCAAGGATAGCAAGGTGCGTATTCTTCTTTCAACCGACTCTGGTAAAACCTATAAATACGTATTGAAAAAAGAAGCACCTAACAATGGAGCTTGTCAAGTAGTGCTTCCTAATATTTCTGTAGGCACTACTCACGGACATTTCGGCAAACAAAGAGGACAAGGCATCATCAAAATAGAAGTGATTGATGGCTTGGCTTATGCATTGTCTTGTACAAAGCCTTATCACGTAGGAGGTTTTATGATACAAAAAGACCCTACAAAACCTGAAACTACGCCAGAACCACAGCCCCAACCACAGCCTAACCCTCAACCTAACCCTCAACCACAGCCGCAGCCTAACCCTCAACCTCAACCAACCCCACAACCCCAACCCCCAACCAACCCTACCCCCGACCCGTCAGCCCCGTCCGACTCGTCCACCCCATCACCTATTATATACAATGCTGTCTCAACCACTAACCCCGAGAACTATTTCAAAGTAGAAAATGCTGATGAAAACTATCCTATATTGGTGCTTATCTTTGATGAAATGGGACTCAAAGTATACGAGAACAACTATTACGGCAAAAACGGTGAAGTGTTTAGGGGTTACTCTAATCTAAAAACTATAAGTAACAAACCTCTTGCGGGTACTTATTTTTATATTGTTACCTATTATAAAGAAGGGCAACAACAAACCCAAAAAGGCTTTTTATACATCAAATAATAAAACAATCACTTTTGCGGCTTGTCCCCCTTCGGGGGAACGGGGGCTATA
>NZ_KB291443.1:0-8542 GCF_000318295.1 Capnocytophaga sp. oral taxon 326 str. F0382 | reverse complement strand
GGCTTGTCCCCCTTCGGGGGAACGGGGGCTATAACACTAAACACTAACAACAAATGAAAATATCACGACTTTTACTACTCTGCTTCTTACTAACAGCAGTAACCAACGCACAACAAAAAGCTATTGAGGTCATACGCCTTTTTGATACAAACACCTCAGTACAATGGAATGTTCTTGTCAAAGGAAAATCTATATCGTTCAGCTGGCAAGCACGCCCCAATAGCCTTGCCCAAGAAGGCTTCCGCACTTTCGTTGCCTATCACAATGGCAATTTTGCAGGAACACTCTCAATGAATAAAACTACCCTATCAGGTGAAGTATGGCACGATGGTCATTCTTATTTCATCAATACTGAAAACGGAATGCTCAAAGTTACTACCGATAAAGAACACTTCACTTGTGGCACTTGCGCCGATGGGCAATGCTCCCAAGCCACAACTCCCACTTCCCAAAGACTACCTATGCAACTCGCGCCTGCTAATGCGATGACTGCACGTGGGGCAATACTGCACGAAGAAGCACTTCCGTCTGACGACAAAAAAGTGCTTTACAATACCAATGTACTCAGAACCTATCGTTTGGCTATGCTCATCGATTACAGTTTCTACAAAGAACGTTGTTATGGTGACATAAATAAGGTAAAAGAATTTATGACAAAAGTAGAGGCAGGACTCAACGAGGTATGCGGTAGAGAGATAGGCTGTCAATTTACTTTGGTGAACGACCCTCGTCTTATCATCACTACTAAAGACAAAGAAATATACGATTACCCTGTGGTGAGAGAGGTATTGAATAGAGCGACTTCAGATTTTAATAACCTTATAGGCGAAGAGAATTACGATGCAGGTATTGTCTTTTCTAAATACCGTGATAATCGTGGTTTGGCGCATTTGGGTGAAATTACAGGGAAACTAAAAGGAGGCTGTATTGCCAATCACGAGTTTTATATCATCCTTCACGAATTAGGACACTTATTAGGATCTGCACACACCTTTACCATAGGAGGAGCAACCGCTTCTTCTCATACCGAGCCCGATAGAGGGAACTCTATTATGAGTTACATCAACGACCCTAACGGCACATATTTCTCACTTCCGTCTATATATACCATCCGCAACCGTACCAATTTGCACGATGCTTATTATAGCGATAAAGCCCGTACTCAGTTAGTAGGTTTGCCACAAGACAATATCCCTTACGGTGAAGTTTCTACTAACCGTGCCCCTGTAATCCAACGTTCTACATTAAAGAAGGAATACAAACTCCCCAAAAATACTTACTTTCAATTCAATATAGAAGCAACCGACCCCGATGGCGACCCCCTTCTCTATATGGCACATCAAGCCGATTTTAATCAATTTGGCAAAGCGCGTTTCCCTTCTAATCGCCCTACCGAAAGCAACCATATAGAGTTCTATCAACCCTATAGAAAAAATGAATACAATGAATGGAAACCTGTTCCTTATAAGTTCACAGGTGAAAACGAAACTGGGGTTTTCACTTTTTGGTTAGGTGTATCCGACGGTAAAATAGGAGCTCACAAAGATGGAAAACCTCACGTACCTCTATATGATGTCTATGAAACCAAAGTAAATATAGTAGAAGGTAAGCCTTTTAGGATAACTAATATAACTAAAAGCAGTGCCGGAAGATTTAAATATGGTAAAGAAACTACTATCTACTGGGATGTTGATAAGAATGTTTTTGGCAACGATAGTAAGGTGCGTATCCTCTTTTCAGACGATTATGGAAAAACCTATAAATACGTGTTAGCCGATGGATTACCTAACAACGGACAAGCTACGGTCATTTTCCCTACACAAGCTAAAGGCTGGAATGGTGGCAATCTCTATGTAGAAGGTATTTTCAAAATAGAAGTACTCAATCATATCGCTTATGCTGTAAGTAATGAAAAACCTCATTTATTGGATATGCACAGTCCTGACATTACCTTTAAAAATTTGCCTGAGCCTGTGATAACTGTTAAAAAGAATGCTATTCCCGAAAAACCTAACGTTACCGCCGAATCTCATTATTGTGGTGCTAATAAAAAAGCTGAGGTAACTTTTTCAGAAGAAGACCATACTACCTATTTATTGCGCAAATGGGTAGCAAAAGATAAATGCAACTATTCTGCTACAGCACAGCAATTTATCTATTACGAAAAAGAAGCGCCTACTAAAACCTTGCGTTTTGTAGCCCCTCTTCCTGAGGATAAACACGTACAATGCCGAGGCGATATCCCTGCCAAAGCTGAAGTAAAAGCAGAGGGTGCCGATAACATTCACATAGACTATGAAGAAGAGTTTAGAGAAGGCGACCGTAAGTCTTACAAACTCACTCGCTCTTGGATAGCCTATGTCGATGGAGCTTTGCCTATCCGCCATACCCAACAAATTTTCCTCAAAGACACTCAAAAACCAGTGCTCTCGTCTTACCCCCCAAGTATGACAGTAAAGAGCGAAGCCGATGTGCCTGTAAGAGAAAACCTCACTGCAACCGATAATTGTGATGGAGCTTTACAAGTAGTATCTAGCCAAAGCAATGAAACTAAAGACGGTAAAAAAATAGTGCGCTATGTATGGTTTGTAGAAGATAGTGCTCATAACGAAAACCGTTATGAACAAGTAATCACTATTGACCCTAACGCTCAAAATCCTCAACCCCAACCCCAACCACAACCACAACCACAACCTAACCCACAACCTCAACCTAACCCACAACCTCAACCCCAACCCCAACCCCAACCACAACCTCAACCTAAACCTCAACCACAGCCCAACCCACAACCACAGCCTCAACCCCAACCCCAACCACAGCCTAACCCTCAACCACAGCCACAACCCAACCCTAACCCCGACCCGTCAGCCCCGTCCGACTCGTCCACCCCATCACTTATTATATATAATGGTGTCTCTATCTCTAACCCCGAGAACTATTTTAAAATAGAAAATACTGATGAAGATCGCCCTATCTCGGTGCTCATCTTCGATGAAATGGGACTCAAAGTATACGAGAACAATAATTACAACAAAAACGGCGAAGTGTTTAGAGGCTATCCTAATGTACAGAATATAAATAAGAGCAAAGCCCTTGCGGGTACTTATTTTTATATTGTTACCTATTATAAAGATGGACAACAACAAACCCAAAAAGGTTTCTTGTATGTAAAATAATTAGCTAACTTTGCCCCTCCGAGATTTTCCAAGCCCCTCTGAGATACTCCAACACCTACTCAAAAGAATTACTTTTACAACTTGCCCCTTCGGGGAAGTCCGTGAGAGTAGAATATGTGGAGGGGCTTTTATTTCTTACCTTACTTCAACTCTTAAAAACTACCTAAAAGCTGTTAAAAAAATATTAAATCTCATTCTGTATATGGTAGTGTGAAAACAGTTTACTATTTTTGCACCCTAAAATAGAAGAAAACTGTTTTTCAATGAAAAGAAACTTTACATCACTAACAAGCAAAAACATTCATTTATTACTATGGGTAGGCTTCTTCTTACTCACTATAGGGCATTTGAGTGCACAGTGTCTCACTATGCCTGAACCTGTGAGCTACACACAAGTGAGCAAAACTACTAAAAGAGTAGAAGAGTACGCTACTATCAATGGTATTACAGTAACTCGTATTTTAGAAACGAGAGGCTGGTCTATTGATAAGATTAGGTATTCTAATGAGGAAACCTTGATGAGTAATGATCATGATAGTAGTAAAGACACACGAGGTGACGAATACTATTGTGGTAAATGGCGTATGGCTACCTTTGGTAACAAGAAGTATCCCTTTATGGACTCTAACAAGGTAAGCAAAATTACCTATAAGTTTAGTAAGCCCGTAATGGATGCTGAGGTTTTCTTGGCAGCCTTTGGGTATAGTGGAACAAAGAAAACTTGGGATAATAGTAAACTTCACCAAGATAGGGTGATAATCACAACTAATAGTGGAGGAACTACAAATTTAGATTTGCGTAGTTCTTGTACTTCAGGAGCTGCTACCATCGAAAGTGGTAACAAAGTAGTATCTGAAAGAGATAAAACAACAGATGTTAAAGTAGGGGTTACTTCCACAGAACCCTTTACAGAGCTCTATTTGCAAGTTGAGGAAAAATCAGGACAAACAGGTGGTTATGGTTTCTTTGTAGAAATATGTTTAGAAACATTAGAATTAGATAATAGTGTTTGTTCTGCAGAAACTCCTAGTAGTATAACTGATCCTTTCGGCGGCAGTTCTGCAGCTACAAAAGTGGCTACAATTAACGGAGTACAAGTTACCCGTAAAATGACTGCAGGGAAGATAGGTAGTATAGGATCAGATAACTATTGCGGTTCTACTAAAAACTATCCTCCTAACTTACCATTATTAGGAGGTATAGGAGGAGGAAATAAACTTATATATGAGTTTGATAAACCTGTTAATAATATTGAAATTTTATTATACGCTTTTGGTGATAAGTTTCTTTCAGGCACTTATGATGAAATAGAATTTGAAGTAGATGGGGGAGGAACCCTTTCTCTTCAAAAAGTTTTTGAGTGTAATGTAGGGGTAAGTAATATTACAGGACGTACAATAAAGAGCGCTACAGGAAAAATCCTTACCGATGTCTCTCTTAAACTTGTATCAACGCAACCTTTTACTAAAATAACTCTTACAGATAAAGGAAGTACAGGAAAAGGTTCTGTTGTAGCACTTTGCCCTTCTTCTGTACAAGCGTTACTTGAAACTAGCTATAATTGTACCCCTGCTACTATAGGATCTAATTTTGCAAGACAACAAGTGGCTACCGCTCAGATGAATAATATAACGGTAACACGAAGAGTAGCAAGTGTTAATGATATATCTACAGGGGCTAACACTTCAAACCATTGCGGGGGTAATGTAACTTATCCAGCACATTTACCTTTATTGATAGGTAATAAACAAATTACGTATGACTTTTCAACACCTATAAGAAGTGCTGAAATATTCCTTTATTATTTTGGGGATAATATAAATGGAGGAACATTTGACAAAGTGAGATTTGCGGTAAATAGTGGTACAGCTTCTCTTGCTAAAGTATACGACTGTTATCCAGGAGCAGCGGTTATCAACGGATTAGAGGTAACTAGTACTAGTAAAAAACTAACTACCGATGTGGGTATAAGAGTAACTTCTACAGCACCTTTTACAAGAATAACCCTTACTGATGTGAATAGTAATGGGGGAGGTTATTATGTGGTGATTTGTCCTACTTCAATAAAGAGACCTCCATATAATAGTGGTGCACAATGTGGCCCTAATATGCCCGACCCTATGTTTGTAGGGACTACTACTGCTACTGCTAATGGTATACAAGTGAATATCAATAGACCGGCAGGAACAGAGAGAACTACAAATTATTCTACTGCTAGTGTAACCACTTGTCAAACTGTATATAAAGCAGGTACTACATTTTTACAAAGTAATAAAAGTGTTACCTATAAATTTAGTCAGCCTGTAAACAATGTAGAAGTATGGTTAGCATTAATGGGAGGACATAAGGAAATCCCTTCTAATCGTGATGCTGCTAAAATTACAACTAATTGTGGAACCAATCCTACACTAACCTTAGTTTCTGATTGTGTAGGTAATGCTGCTATAGATAATAATGTAGTATGGGCTGATGGTGAAAAAGGCGTAGATGTAGGTGTAAAAGTAACTTCCGACAAACCTTTTATGGAACTTACTATTACAGATTTTAATAGCACTGCTGCTGGTTACTTTGTAGATCTTTGCCCTGTTTCAATCAAAAAACAAGGTACTGGTAATACCGATGCGGTAACCATTACTACGCAACTTACCGCTACAACTACTGCTTGTGTTGGGTTTACCACTACCCTTACTACACAAGCTACTTTAGCAAGTCCTTTCAGTGGTAGTCTCAATTACCAATGGCAAAAGTCTACTAACAATGGTACTACGTGGAGCGATATAAGCGGACAAAGTGGTAGTGCAGCTTCAGGTGCTAATGTCACCTATAGCTTTACGCCTACTACTTCTGATAACAATGCGCTATACCGTGTAGCATATACTTATACTCACGCCGGTAGTTTCTGTGGTACGCTGTCGCTTACTACCAATGCTACTAAATTGGTAGCTAACACAGTATCTTCAGTCATCGCAATAAATGCACCTGCTTATACTGATGTAGCTGTATGTGCAAGTGCTACAGGTACTACTACTATTACGGCTAAAGCAACCCTCAATACAGGTATGGGAGGAACTGGTGTTACTTATCAGTTACAATACCGTCCTACCGATACAGCTAATTGGGTAGATCACGCTACTCAGAAATATACACTTGTAACTGGCGGTGCTGAAAAGATACTTACAATAGAGAATGTAGCTTCTAACACAGGTTATTACCGTGTGAAGTATACCTCCGATGCCTCAGTATGTGGCGGTGGAGAAAGCTATTCTAATATATTTAAATTTACAGCTCTCACTGTTACCGATGTGCTTACTATCAACCCTACTACTTATCCTAATAAAGTAGTATGTACAGATGCTACCTTTACTATCAATGCGCAAGCTACAGTAGCTACAGGTACTATAGTAAATATCGGTGGTAATAGATTCTCTTATGAATTGCAGTACAAAGCCAATAGTTCTGCTAACTGGGTGAACTATGCACTTCCTAATGGAGGAGCTACCCAAACGTATAGTAACAACACCAAAGTAGGGGCTACTCGTGTCTTTACTATCAATACAGCCAATGTGGCTAACGGTGGTAAGTTCAGAGTGCGCTATGCTGTAGACCTCGTAGGTTTATGTGATGATATCTCTGCATACTCTAATGAGTTTACTGTTACCAAAGCTTCAGTACTCAATAACATTACTGAGTTTTATGCTACTCCTGCAACACTCAATGAAACAGGAGCAACCAATGTAGTATATACTATTAAAGGTGTTCCTGGTACGCAGTTGCTACATAAATTCAATAATGGTACAGCTACAGCTGCCTCTATACCACCAGGAGGAGTTTTAACCATAACTCACAACGGACAAACTGCTACGGCTACCTTGGCAATTACACAAGTAGCCAACGGTACTTGTACCCTCACTACTAACTATTTAGTAGAAGTAGGTAAAGCAGGAGGAGCTTGTACCAGTTTCCCTTCACCTCAGTTTGCTAAAACAGCTACTGCAGCAGCACAAATAGGAGGACTAACAGTAAACAGAACTATTACAGGAACTCCACAGTTTTTTGACGCCTATACCTATGATTCAGGACAAATGTGCCAAAGCACTATATTGGCAGGCTATCCTATAATGAAAGGTGGACAGGCAACTATTAAGTATACATTTAGCAAACCTGTAACCTCTGTACAAGTATGGCTTTCAGGATTCGGAGGTAACCCTAGTGTTGCCAATGCCGATAGCGTAACCTTTGCAGTAAACTGTGGTGGCACAGTAGCAGTAAACGCAGTAGGTTGTGGTACCGATGCTGGAAAACTCACCGTAGCTGGTGGAAAAGTATCACACCAAGCCAATGTGTATACTCAAGCAAAAGTAGTCGTAACCTCTGATAAACCGTTCACCGAACTTACCCTTACCGACCCTGATAACAGTAGCGCCGGTGGGTATGTAGTAGAATTGTGTCCAATATCAGTAGTATCTGTAGGAACAATGAGTGTTACAGCTCAACCTACTCCTAAAACTATATGTGCAGGTGATGATTCAAAATTAGAGGCAAAAGCTATACTAACAGGTGTACCAGCTTCATATAGTATTAGTTATGAATGGCAACAAAGTGATGATGCTACTACTTGGATAAAAGCAGTAGCTCCAGTAGCCCCTGCTCCAACAGGAAGTGTACTTAACAATGGTATCCATACCTCTACGCTTACTCTTAAAAATGTACCAGTAAGCTATAACGGCAAGTACTTCCGTGTAGTATTCAAATAGACTAGTTGTACTACAACAGTTGTTACTGCTACAAGCACAACAGTAAGATTAACTGTAACTACTGCCGCTACTCCTACAGTAAGCAGTACTACTACCCTTTGCCCTACAGCAAATAGTAATATTGTATCGTTTGATAATTATGTAACCCCTGCAGTAGGTACTACCTTGCGTTGGTATGCTACCCCTACAGCTACTGCAAGCACTACTGTAGCTCCTACTATCAATACGAATGTAACGACTCGTACTACTGCAACAGCCTATGTACGAGCTATCAATAACAACGGCTGTACTAGTGGCCTCGTAACTGTTACCCTTACAGTGAACGATACCACACCACCTACTTTCAATGCTCCATCTGCTTTGAATATAGTGTGTAACTCAACTACAGCTACTACAGCTATCAACACTTGGCTCGGTACGGCTACTGCCACCGATGCTTGTGGTGCAATAGCAACTATTACAAATAACTATAATGCTCCAGCTGACTTTTGTACTGTACCTGGTGGCGTTATCACTGTTACCTTTGTAGCAAAAGATACCTTTGGTAATGTAACTACTAAAACATCAACTATTAAGTTAGCAGCTACACCTCTTACAGTAGCAAGCGATACC
>NZ_KB291442.1:7441-25323 GCF_000318295.1 Capnocytophaga sp. oral taxon 326 str. F0382 | reverse complement strand
AAGCGATGAGCGTTATAGCTATCATCACTTTTACTGAATGTTGGATATAATTTTTCATACAAAAATGTATTTGTAAAATGAATTAGTTTAAAATTTGGTGCAAAGGTATAAATATTATTTAGAATAGTGATAAAGAGCGTATAAAATATGTATTATTTCTTACAGCTATAGTAAGCAGGTAATAAACAATAGTTGATTATGAGTTAGATTCATTTACATTTTTTTACAAAACTATTTGCTAATATCTAAATTTGTACTACCTTTGCCCTTACAAATCATTATTTACGAATAACCAATAAATAAAAATACCAATATGGATATCCAAGGACGAATCATCAAAATTACACCTACACAAACCGTAGGGCAAAATGGCTTCCAACGCCGCGATGTTATAATTATGACCGAGGAACAATACCCTCAGTACATCCCTTTTGACTTTGTACAGGAAAAATGTGCGCTACTCGATAACTTTCAAGAAGGACAAATAGTGCGCATCAGTTTCAATATTCGCGGTCGTGAGTGGGTAAACCCTCAAGGAGAGACCAAATACATTGTAAACTTACAAGGATGGCGTATCGAAAATGCCGAAATGGCACAAAACTATCCTCCACAAGGGCAAGCTTACCCACAAGGCTATGGGCAACCTGCTTACCCTCCACAAGGCTATGCACAACCACAATACCAACAGGCGCCTCCTCAATATCAGCAAGCAGCCCCTCAGTACCAACAACAAGTACCTCCTCAGTACCCACCTCAAGCTGCTCAACAATCATTCCAACCTTCTCCACAACAAGCTTTTGGCACTCCTCCAGCACAAAGTGCTCCAACTGCTGAACCCGAAGACGATCTACCATTCTAAGAATGATATACTTAATAAACGATGAAACGCCTTTTCCTTCCCCCGATACCACTTCGGAGGAAGGAATTGTGGCTTTTGGAGGTTCTCTCTCCCCTACCCGACTCATAGAAGCCTATTCTCAAGGCATTTTTCCTTGGTATAATGAGGGGGAACCTGTACTATGGTGGTGTCCCGACCCTCGCTTTGTGCTTTTCCCCGAAAAACTGCACATTGGCAAAAATATGCGCAAACTCCTCCGCAAAGCACCTTATCGCGTTACCTACAACCGTTGTTTTACCGAAGTAATGCGGCAATGCGCTACAGTGCCCCGCAAAGACCAACACGGCACTTGGATTCACCCCGAACTCATAGAAGCTTATACAACCCTCCATCAGCAAGGTATTGCACATTCGGTAGAGGTATGGCAAGACGAAACCCTTGTAGGCGGCTTATACGGACTTCAAATGGGTAAAATCTTCTGTGGAGAAAGTATGTTTAGCAAGCAACCCAACGCCTCACAGTACGGTTTTATCACCTTCCTACAATCCCACTCTCATATCGCCCTAGTAGATTGCCAAATTCACAGTGAATATTTAGAAAGTTTAGGCGCTGAAGAGATCCCAAGAGCAACATTTTTAAAATTATTAACCATCAATCATTAAAAGTACAGATTCGCGTTTCACATACCCAGTTGCACCAGCTCACTGACTTTGTACGAGACATTTAATTCACCATCAGGTGAAAAATTCGTGGGAGCTTTTCTCTATGCAGCGCCAGCTCACCGACTTTGTATGCGTTTTTCTACATCGTTAAAACACAATTGATATGAATAAACCATTAGATATTATATTAAGTTCCGTCAGAAAGGTAGCGTGGAGAACGCTAAAAGATCGTTTAGGCTTTATAGATTACAATATAGCTGATATATTGAACAACCTTATTGATGATGATCCACACAAAAGAAATATCGCATATTGGCAATTAGACAACCAGATTGTTATACAAGGAGGTCTATCCGAAAGCTGTTTTTATATACTACCTTTTCTTAATGAATTGGTAACTATTACAAACAACAGACTTGAACTCCTAAATATCATTTTTGAAATATTCAATGGTAACGACAGAAATGCACAAGGCGAGCATATAATAATTAAATATAATACTGAAATAGAGCCTTTTGAGTACTTTGTGCCTACTTCAGTAGGTAGGGAAGCTCCTCTTTTACCCTCAATTATAGCCTATATGGAAGCCAACAAAAGTGTTTATCTAAAATTGCTGAATGATATATCTTCTGTAGAAGAACTTGAAACGCTTTTGTATATTATTTTATGTTTTAAAAGAGATCCTTTTATCAAAGAATACGTTTATTCAGCAAAAAATAATGAAAAAAATAGCATATATAATGAAATTTTTAAAGGTTTTATAGCCGATATTGACGAAGTGCATTCTCTTTAGAAATTTAAAAAGTAAAACTATTTATGAGTAATATAATAGATTGGTTACAAAATTGGACGATGAGTCAAATAGATGGAGATTGGGAGCACGAGCAGGGTATTTCTATTGGTATGTTAGATAATCCTGGCTGGATTTTAAAGGCTGATATAAGTAATTATGGTGATTTTTTAAAAGCAAGCAAACCTTGGGGCAGAGACAATGATAAGGATTGGATAGATTTTGAAATAAAAATAATTGCTAAGACTTATGTCTACATTGAAATTTTTGGCGACATCAACAAGCTGAATAAAATACTTTACTCTTTTAAAGCGATTATTGAAGAATTAGAAGAAATAGAGAAAAAGGGAAAAGGAATCCTTACAGCCAATAGGATAAAAGAAATTGTAGATAGTGTATTATAATGAAATATATGTTTTATCCCCCCAAAAAAATAATGAGTGACTTTTTGTACATAATAGTACTCACTCTTTTAATGATAAAAATATTCTTTGCTTATATAGAAAGTAGTAGCTTTTTCAGCACTAAATTTTTATCATACCTATTCTCTATCAAACCTGATATTGTAGAGTTCACAAGTAATTTTTCCTTTAAATACTTGATCAAACTATGTTTTTTACTTATTTGGATTTCGTGTTTGCATTTTATTATTTTCAAAATAATCAAGTATATATTAAAAAAATGCAATATTAGTGGCTATAGTTACTATGTTTTTCCTATAGTAATATTTCTATGGTATTATTATTTTCCTATGATAATGGCTGTTATTTTCATAACATTTAATGAGTATATTAGTGCTAAAGAGGTTTTAGAAATCTGTATAAACCCTTTTTTATGGGTACAGTAATTCTAATAATTCACCATCAGGTGAAATTCGTGAGATAATACAAAACAAAGACTTTTATACAATCCCAAATTCGTGAAAATTCGTGAAATTCGTGGGCTTTTCTCTATAAATCACCCCCATTTTGCCCCACAATTCGTGAAATCCAGCAGCGCCAGCTGCCAATCCCTCCACACCTCCTTTGTTAATTCTTAATTGTTAATTGAATTATCTCTTCTCATTAGAAAAAACTTTTTGATTTCTACTAAAAAATCATTACCTTTGTCAGCGTATTACCTTTTAAATTCCTAAACAGATGAAATTTTACTTATTACTAATGGCTTTTTCACTCTTTTTTTGTTCTACTAAACAACAGAAAAGCGACAAAAATACCATAGAGAAAGCACAAAAATCCAATGAAAATAGCATTTTAAAGATTAAATATTTTTATGTAGAGCCCGAGATTCCTTTATATGTTGGCAAACAGGAATTTGAAATAGTTGAAATTACTAAAAATAGGTATCTAATCTATGAAGAAAATTATGATGGGGACGTTCAGCTTGAAAATTCTATCTTAGTAGATATCCCTTTCAATGCAGATACTCTTTTTTCATCAATACCTAAAGCATATCTCAATAATGCTAAAGCATATCCTTTTTTGAATTTCAAATTTGTTAATGATTTTCCTTATGAATGTTTCTATATTTTCAGACAAAGAGATACTATAGAATGGCATATTGATGAAGAACTGCTTCCTGAAAATTTTGTCTTTTATACAAAATTTAAAGAAATTAGAATGGAACAGTTAAGGAATAAGAGAACTAAATAGATGGTAAAAAATGCGTATATTGGGCTAAAAAGGATGTTACCGAGATGTCTTTTTTGTAAGGTCTAATGAAGAAAAAGTTCTAAATAATGAAACTATATAAAATTGTATTTTTATTTTGGATTTACAATATCTTTGCGATATTTCAGTTTTCTTGGATGGCTGGAGTTTGGTTTGATACAGAAAATCTGATGCAACGAATGGATTATGAAATATACAAACCACCTATGTGGCAATATCAAGTGTATTACATATTGTTTGGGGTGTATGTAGTGATTTGTTCTTTATTATTATACCTTTGGCAAAAGAAGATAAGAGATGCTGATAGGGCAATCATTGTTTGGGGGTTACATATTATATGGGTATTATTTTTTATATTAGGCTGGATAATTGCTATTTAAAAATATGTTTTTGTTCTACAACACTTGCGAAGCTATAAACCTTTTATTACAATATGGGGCAAGAGTTGAAAAATAATAATCCTTGATTAACAGAATGTTGTTGCTTTTACATCGCATCTCTCTCTTTGAAGGAAGTCCGCGAGAGAGGTGAATGTTTTAAATCCGATGATGGTAACACTTTGCAGAGCTAATTGTTCATTAACTATTAACCTTTTATTCTTCTGAAATACCGTAAATTTCATTTAAACACGCTTTAAATTCTGCTTTAGAATGAATTTCTTTCTCAAAAAGGACTGTTCCATTATCTGCACTCAAAGTGATGTATTTCCCTTCTGGTCCTCTTCTATAAGGAGCTGGAATACAAATAACATAAACAGGTTTTTGATGATTTGCTCTACGAACGTCTAACTTCAAGGAGACATCCATCAAATCAAGATGGAATTTCTGTTTGCAAATAGTTTTTAGCTCATCAATAGATATTTTATAAGGGGCATCCCAATCTTCTTCTTTAGTAATCTTCCCATTTGCGCCGTAATGATAGGTCTTCCCTACAAGCATATCATAAAAAAATATAGTGCTTTTTATAAGTTTATTACTATGAACATCATACTGATACACATACCTATAAGGCTGTACAACACTGCTGAACATTATCTGTTTTATTCGTTCGTCTATAAGTATTTGCACTTTATCATCTCCTTTTCGCAAATAAGTACTCGACCCTCCACAAAATACAGAAGTATCGGGTTGCCAATCTTTAAAACTTATTTTACTAAAATCTTTCATTTTTTGAATCTGAAAAGGCTGGGCATTCCCTACTAAACTGAATGCTAACAATACTAAAAATAGGGTAACTTGCTTCATCTTTCTAATGTTTTTTAACCAAAAATTCGTGCGACGAGAAAACACACCACTATCCCATAGAGCACAGGCAACAGGGTAGCAATAAGTGTCCATTTCTTGCTGTGGGTTTCTTTGTAAATAGTGTAGATAGTCGTACTACAAGGGTTGTGTAACAAGCTGAAAAGCATTAGATTTACAGCCGTGAGGAGTGTCCATCCACCAGCGTGTAGCAATACGCCCACTTGTGAGGTGGAGGCTTCCATAAGTACACCAGCCCCCTCGCCTACTGCTGTTTGCCCTAATACCATAGTGGTGAGCATTAGCACCGTAGGGATTACAATTTCATTGGCGGGAATAGCAACGATATAGGCGAGCAAAATCACTCCGTTCAAACCTATAAACACACCTATAGGGTCTAAGCCTTGTATAAGCCAAAGCGCAATGGGTTGCTGGGCTATTTGCAAGTTGCATATCAGCCATATCACTGCTCCTGCAGGGGCAGCAAACACAATAGCACGCCAAAGTACGATAAGGGTTCTATCAATAAGTGAGGTGTAGAGTGTTTGAAAAAAACGAGGCGGACGATATGGCGGCAATTCCAATACAAAAAATGATGATTCTCCTTTGAGGAGGGTCTTGCTCAACAGCCACGAGGTGAGGAATGAAAATACTATGCCCAACACTGCTATGCCTATCACAGCGAGCATCGCAACTGTACCGCTCCACTGTTTGGGAACTAATGCCCCAATGAACAAGGTCGCAATAAGTATTTGGGTAGGCCAACGCCCATTGCAAAGCGAGAAGTTATTGGTGATAATGGCTATCAGTTTCTCACGCGGACTGTTGATAATGCGTGTCGCTACTACCCCTGCAGCATTACAGCCAAAGCCCATACTCATTGTAAGGGCTTGTTTGCCGTGAGCGCCCGCGGTGCGGAAGAGCTTGTCGAGATTGAAAGCCACACGTGGTAAGTAACCAAAATCTTCAAGAAGAGTAAACAAAGGGAAGAATATCGCCATTGGAGGCAACATCACCGAAATCACCCACGTGGTGGCTAAATATACCCCATCGATGAGAAAACCGCTGAGCCACCAAGGAAAGTGCAAGGCATTGGCTCCATTTTTCAAAAGCGGATAAAGCCACCCTACAAACACATCCGAAAGCCATTGTGAGGGATAATTAGCCCCGATAATAGTAATCCACAACACGCCTGCCAACAGCAAAAACATAATAGGAAAACCCCAAATTTTATGGGTAACTACCCTATCAATCGCACGATCGATACGGAAAGAACGCGCCGAAAAATCAGTACTCACCGAAGCGTTAATCAGCTTCGTAGCTTCAGCGTAAATCGCCTCCACCAAATCATTGCGGTAGGTATCGCCTAAAATCTTGTGATACTCATCGGCTATACGCAGCACTCGTGCTTGTTTTTCGGGATTATTTTCAGCTGAAAAAGTGCCTGCTATAACCCCTTTTTGCACGCTCTCATCACCTTCAATGAGTCGCATAGCAAGCCAACGAGTATTTGGCAAATCGGGGTTGAGTTCAGAAAGTGCCGATTGCAGTTCAGCAATAGCTTCAGCATTTTCTTTAGGAAGATCTATGTAAGTCTGTTTTTTGGTTTGAAATTTACCACTTACTACATCTTCAATAGCAAAAAGCAAATCGGCAATCCCTTCTTTAGTACGTGCTGAAGTCGCCACCACAGGAATACCCAAATCGCGAGAAAGAGTACGCGTATCAATAGTGATATGATGCCGGCGTGCTTCGTCCATCAGGTTGAGGCAAAGCACAGCTTTATCAGTGATTTCCAGTATTTGGAGTGCCAAACTGAGGTTGCGTTCCAGTCTGCTCGCATCTACTACTATCACAGTTACATCGGGTTTGCCAAAGAGGATAAAATCGCGCGCTACTTCCTCGTCTTCTGAGGTAGAGAGCAGCGAATAAGTACCTGGCAGGTCGATAATGCGGTAACGCTGGTCGTGAAAGGAAAAACTCCCCTCAGCGCGGGTAACGGTTTTACCTGGCCAGTTACCTGTGTGCTGACGCAACCCTGTGAGCGCATTAAAAACGGTACTCTTGCCGGTGTTAGGATTTCCTGCAAGAGCGATGGTATAGTGGTAAGTGCCCGCCTCCTCCCCTAAAGGTTTTAAGGAAGCTGAAGGATTAAGAGCACAAGTATCGCAAGTATTTTTCATAGTCATAACACAACAAGCCGTTAAATAGCTCGTTTGATTTGTTTTTTATTATTTTGATAATCAATCATTTTTTTTGAACACCCCCTATCCCCTATGCCCTATCCCCTGACACCTGAATCAGCACACAAAGTGCATCACTCTTGCGCAAAGCAATTTGGGTATGATGAATAGTATAAGCAATCGGGTCGGCAAGCGGACTCACATTTTCTATCTTAATTTTTGAGCCGCGCACAAAGCCTAAGTCGAGTAAGCGTTGTCGCACTTCTTGTCGGCATTCAGGGGCAAACCCCACAATAACAGCTGTTTGTCCTATTTTTAAAGAGGCTAAAGTAAGAGTCATAAAAGGTTTATATAATTCAAAATATATTTTTAGACGAGCAAAATTACAAACTTTTAATGAATTGACAAAATATTTTTAGAAGCAAAATTGCTAATCGACAAATTTGCTAATTGACAAATTATTCTTACCTTTGGCGCACTATTTGCAATCTTTTTACTAAAACAATTAGAATGAAAAAAATATATTACCTTTCACTACTCAGCTCTCTATCACTTTTTACGGCTTGTGACCGCACCTCTAAAACCGAAAAAACTACTGCCTCTTCCACTACCGAAGCCCCTAAACCTCCCGTGTATGAGTTTGGCTTCAACCTCAACGACTACAACATTGTGAAAGACACCCTCAAACAAGGAGATACTTTTGGCAAACTCCTTGAAGAACAGCATATCGGTGCAAACGAAATCCATCATATTACCGAGGTAACTAAGGAATTTATCAAACCTAAGGATTTCCGCGTAGGGCATCCTTATGCTTTTTTATTCGACAAAAAACACCCCGATACACCTCATAGCTTCGTCTATCAACCCGATATTGTAAATTATATCGTTGTGCGACTCACCGATTCTATCCACGCTTATAACGCTGAACGAAAAGTTTCTATAAAAGAAAAAGCTATAAAAGGTGAAATTGAAAACAACCTTACTGTCGATGCACAAAATGCTGGAATTAGCCAAAATGCTACCTATCAATTAGGCCAAATATTCGATTATACTATCGACTTCTTCCGCTTGCAAAAAGGCGATAAATTCAAAATTATTTACGACGAACGCTATGTAGACGACACCATCTATGCAGGTGTTGAAAAAGTAAAAGCCGCTTATTTTGAGTGGGGAGGTAAGGCGTATTACGCTTTCAATTTTACCACCGATTCTATCAAAGGTACAAATGGCTATTACGACGAGAACGGCAATATGATGAAACGTATGTTCTTAAAATCACCTTTGGATATCTTCCGTATTACTTCTAAATTTGGAATGCGTTTTCACCCTGTGCTTCACCGTATGAAAGGGCATTTTGGTACTGATTATGCCGCTCCTGCGGGTACCCCTATACGCGTAACTGCTGCAGGTACCGTGATAGAAGCAGGCTATAGTTCAGGCAATGGTAACTATGTGAAAGTGCGCCACAACAATATGTATACAACACAGTACTTACATATGTCAAAAATCTTAGCCCGTAAAGGGAAACACGTAGCTCAAGGTGAAGTGATTGGACTGGTAGGAAGTACCGGTTTAGCAACAGGCCCTCACGTGTGTTATCGCTTCTGGAAAAATGGTGTGCAAGTAGACCCCTTGAAAGAAAAACTACCTGACTCGGTGCCTATAGAGGCCAAGCTAAAAGCAAAGTATTTAGAGTTTATCAAACCGCTGAAAGAACAATTGGATAAATTAGGAGATTAAGTGGCTTAGCTATTATGAAACCTACTGAATTTAGATATTTTGACTTATTAGAAGAGGAGAAAATACCTACATACAAAATCTTCGGTATAGAAGCGTTTCAAAAAGAGATTGAGTTATTAGCATCACGTCCTAAAGTAATGTTGTTAGAAGGTAAGAAAGGGCTTTTGACCGATACAAAGGGAAAAACATTAAAGGAGTTACTTTCTTTTTTTGAAGGTAAAGATTATCACACTTATTACCAGCTGATGAGCCCTAAGGAGTATGTTGATATACCGATGGATAAAGAATCAGTTTTTATTGTTGTCTTAGACAAAATGAGTATAAAACAGCAGAAAGCGTTTCAGTTTCCAGAAAGAATGCCAACAAGTCGTACTATTAATGATTTTTTGGAAAAAGGTAAACAATGGGATTGCTATTATATAGAGCTCAGTTCGGCTTTTTCAATAGAATTGATGAGAGAAATGAAGTGTAAAGATACTCTTTACCAAATAAAATCATCAAAAGTATATGCCCTGTTGCCTAATGCTAGTATATCATTACAAATGAGTGTTATAAAAAATACTTTTGTACGAGATGATTTTGGCATTCGTAGGCTTACTCCTCGAGAGATTTTCAATTTTCAGGGGTATTCAAAAAAATATGTTCTACCAAAGATTAGCGATACCCAATTATACACTCAAGCTGTTAAAAGTCCTAATTTGCCATTAATAAAAAGACTAAAAGAAGCAATAGATAGAGTATTTCTTTAAGACAAGTTATTTTTCGTGTTTTGCGATTATTTTATACCTTTGCAGTCTGAAACACAATTTATAATTAATAACTGATAACTAACAACTAATATAATTATTTTTAAAATGTTAAAAAATAGTAATCCAACACAAACCAATGCTTGGAAAGCATTGCAAAAACATTTTACTGAAGTAAAAGACCGCCATACGCTTTCTCTATTCGAGAAAGACCCTGCTCGCGGTGAAAAATTCACTATCAAATGGCACGACTTTTACGTAGATTATTCTAAAAACCGCATCGATGAGGAAACTATGAAACTCCTCGTGCAACTCGCTGACGAATGTCATCTTAAAGATGCTATCGAAAAGTACTTCGGTGGCGACCTTATCAACAACACCGAAAAACGTGCGGTTTTGCACACCGCCCTTCGCGCGCCCGAAAATAGCGTGATAAACGTAGATGGCAAAAACGTAATGCCCGAAGTAGTAGCTGTAAAACACAAAATCAAACAGTTCAGCGAAGAGGTCATCAGTGGCAAACGCAAAGGTTATAGCGGTAAAGCCTTTACCGATGTGGTGAATATTGGTATCGGTGGGTCTGACCTAGGTCCGGCAATGGTAACTGAGGCACTTAAATTCTATAAGAATCACCTCAACGTACATTTCATTAGCAATGTAGATGGCGACCACGTGCTCGAAACTATCAAGCACCTCAACCCCGAAACTACCTTGATAGTGATTGTATCTAAAACATTCACAACGCTCGAAACCCTTTCCAATGCACTTACTGTAAAAGAATGGTTCCTCAAATCGGGTAGCGAAAAAGATATCGCTAAACACTTTGTAGCGGTATCTACTAACTTGCAAGAGATTGACAAATTCGGTATCGACCCTGATAATGTATTCCCTATGTGGGATTGGGTAGGCGGACGCTTCTCGTTGTGGAGTGCCGTAGGTCTCAGCATTGCCCTATCAGTAGGCTATGACAATTTTGATAAGTTGCTCAAAGGAGCTCACGCTATGGACGAGCATTTCCGCACTGCTCCTTTTGAGAAGAATATTCCGGTAGTCTTGGCATTGCTCAGCGTGTGGTACAACAACTTCTACGGAGCCGAAAGTCAAGCTATCATTCCTTATACTCAGTATTTGCACCGCTTGGCAGCTTACCTACAACAAGGTATAATGGAAAGTAACGGTAAACAAACCGACCGTGATGGCAACCCTATCCCTTATCAAACTGGGGTAATCATCTGGGGTGAACCAGGAACTAACTCTCAACACGCGTTCTTCCAGCTCATTCACCAAGGTACTAAATTGATACCTACTGATTTCATTGGCTTTAAACACTCATTGCACGGCAATACCGACCACCACAACAAGCTAATGGCTAACTTCTTTGCACAAACCGAAGCCCTTTTGAAAGGTAAAACCGAAGCCGAAGTGCGCAAAGAAATGGGCGACAAGGTAAACGAAGCCTTAGTGCCTTTCAAAGTGTTTACAGGGAACCGCCCTACAACCTCTATCCTCATCGATAAACTCACCCCTGAAAGTTTGGGTAGCCTTATCGCTATGTATGAGCACAAGATATTTGTAGAAGGTGTGATTTGGAACATCTACAGCTACGACCAATGGGGCGTAGAGCTCGGCAAACAGTTGGCAAGCAAAATCCTTAAAGACCTTGCCACTACTGAACTCTCTGCTCACGACAGCTCCACTACCAATTTACTAATACAATTCAAAAAATAGAAATCTAATTACGAATGACGAGTTACGAATGACAAAACTTTCGTAATTCGTCTTTCGTAATTCGTTATTACAAATGATTCACATTAGAACAGCCGAAGAAATAGAACTACTACACCAAGCAGCCCAAGTAGTATCACGTACTTTGGGGATAATGGCAAAAGAAGTAAAACCAGGGGTAACCACCCTATATTTAGATAAAATCGCCGAAGAGTACATCCGCAGTCAAGGGGCTATCCCAGGATTTTTGGGCTTGTATGGCTTCCCTAACACCCTATGTATGAGCCCTAATGCGCAAGTAGTGCACGGCATCCCTAACGACCGTCCGCTACAAGAAGGCGACATCATCTCGATAGACTGTGGGGCACTGAAAAACGGTTACTATGGCGACCACGCTTATACTTTTGAAGTAGGCGAAGTAGCCCCCGAAGTAAAAGAACTATTGCGCGTAACGAAAGAATCGCTGTATATAGGTATCCGTCAGTTTCGTGCGGGCAACCGTGTAGGCGATGTGGGACACGCTATACAACAACACTGTGAGGCACACGGCTATGGAGTAGTGCGCGAACTCGTTGGGCACGGCGTAGGGCGCAAAATGCACGAAGACCCCGAAATGCCCAACTACGGCAAACGCGGTAATGGTAAGAAGTTTAAAGACGGAATGGTCGTGGCTATAGAGCCTATGATTAATATGGGCACCAAGAGCATACGCCAACTTAAAGACGGTTGGACAATCCTCACTGCCGACGGCAAGCCTTCTGCCCACTTTGAACACGATGTAGCGCTCATTGATGGCAAACCTAAATTGCTCTCCACCTTCAAGTACATATACGAAGCCTTAGGCATTAAAAGCAATGAGGAAGAGGAATTCTTGCTCAATTAGCAAAATTTAAATAGCATTAAAAAAAGAGATAACAATGGAAAAAGAAAAAGTAAATGAAAGAGTAGTCGTGCATAAATCCCATAATGCAGAGACTATAGAGATTAGAAACCCCAGTGAAAAGTTATTAGCTTTTATGGATGAACTTGCTGAGAGAGCAAGGAAGCGTAAAGAAGAAATAATGAAAAAAATATATAAAGAAGAAGATTATATAGCTATTTAACTGTGAACTTAGAGGTAGACATTCTTTTTAAAACTGAAGGAGGCAATTTGTATTCCTTAAATTTTTCTGAGTACAAACCCAATGCTAACATTGCATTTCCTGTGGTTGAAATTTCTTTAGCTCTTAAAGAACATAAGAAAGACACAAATCCTTTGAAAGTATTTTCTTTCATTATTAAGAAAATTGAAGAATATCTATCTGATAGAGATGTTATATTGTATTACTATGCTGATAATGCCCCTATCTATTATAGGAATAGTGATAAACATCATTTTATTTCACCCCAACATTTTAGAAGTTATCTTTTTCATACCCTATTCACAAAAGTAAACCCTAAAAATTTACTCATAAGTAATAGAGTTATCCCTAATATCCATATAGGCAACCATTATATCTCTTTTATCTATAAACAAAAACATCAACCCTATGTAGATACACTCACTAAGGAATTGGAAGAGTATCAAAAGTAAAAACCTTAAAAATTGAATATTATGTGTCTATTAGTTTATCCTAAAACTCAAAATCAAATCAATGTACTAACTACCCTATTCAAAGAAATGAACATTGATTTTGAATATAACTTCCCTCAAGAAGAGAGCTATATTCCTAATGATCTTACTCTACAAGCTATAAAAGAAGCCGAAACTATGGCTAAAGATAAAAACAAGAAGAGCTATGCAACCGTAGAGGAATTAATGGAATCTCTTAAAAACTAACTATGGAAGAAGAAACATTTAAATATGAAATATACTATACAGGACTTTTCAAAAAGGATTTTAAAAAACTCCTTAATGATGAGACCAAAGTAAAGAAGATTACTGACACTATCACATTGTTAAAAAAGGAGGAGTTGAGGCTCTCCCTGATTATATGAGACCCCACAAACTTACAAGTAATTATAAAGGTCATTTAGAATGTCATATCCTACCTGATTTATTGATAATTTGGTTGCAATATGATGAGGAACAAAATGAAATTTACTTGGTAAGAGTAGGTTCCCACTCTGAATTATTTAAGAAATAGCACTAATTCATAATTAAAATAAATGTACAGAACGCATACTTGTGGAGAGCTACGACTCTCTCACGAAAAACAACAAGTAACCCTCAGCGGATGGGTACAACGCGTCCGCAACAAGGGATTTATGATTTGGGTAGACCTACGCGACCGCTATGGTATTACCCAGCTTATATTCGATGAAGAACGCACTGATAAAACAGTCTTCGAGCAGGCTAAAACCCTCTCTCGTGAGGACGTGATTCAAATTCAAGGTACTGTGATCAAACGCGAGGCAACCAACACAAATATTCCTACCGGAGAAGTGGAAATCCTCGTTACAGCACTTACTTTGCTCAACCACTCCGAACTTCCTCCTTTTACCATTGAAGATAATACCGATGGCGGTGAAGACCTCCGTATGAAGTACCGCTATCTCGATATACGCCGTACCCCTGTGCGCGATAACCTTATTTTCCGCCACAAAGTGGGTATAATGGTGCGCAACTATCTATCCGAACAAGGCTTTATAGAGGTAGAGACCCCTGTACTTATCAAATCAACACCCGAAGGCGCTCGCGACTTCGTGGTGCCTAGCCGTATGAATGCAGGTGAGTTCTATGCACTTCCACAATCACCACAGACCTTTAAGCAGTTGCTAATGGTAGGCGGATTAGACAAGTACTTCCAAATCGTAAAATGCTTCCGTGATGAAGACCTTCGCGCCGACCGTCAGCCAGAGTTTACCCAAATAGACTGCGAAATGTCGTTTGTAGAACAAGAGGACATTATCCAGACCTTTGAAGGATTGGCAAAACACCTCCTCAAAGAACTCAAAGGCTTAGAGTTCGGGGCTTTCCCTCGTATGACCTACGCCGAGGCGATGAAAACTTATGGCAACGACAAACCCGATATCCGTTTCGGTATGAAGTTCGGCGAACTCAACGACCTCGCACAACACCGCGATTTCAAGGTGTTCAACGAAGCCGAATTAGTAGTAGGTATTGCCGTCCCTGGTGCCAACAGCTACACCCGGAAAGAGATTGACGCTTTGGTTGAATGGGTAAAACGTCCGCAAGTAGGCGCTTCCGGAATGGTATATGTAAAATGCAATGAAGACGGTAGTTTCAAATCATCAGTAGATAAATTCTATAACGAGAACGACCTCAAAGCGTGGGCAAAGCGCACTGGCGCCCAAGCAGGCGACCTTATCTGTATCCTTTCAGGCAAGGCAAATAAAGTACGTGGGCAACTCAGCGCCCTCCGTATGGAACTTGCTGAGCGTCTCGGCTTGCGCAAACCCGATGAATATGCCCCTCTTTGGGTCGTAGATTTCCCTCTTTTGGAGTGGAGCGAAGAGGAAGAACGTTTCTTTGCAATGCACCACCCTTTCACCTCGCCTAAACCTGAGGATATTCCGTTACTCGACAGCAACCCAGGTGCTGTACGTGCCAATGCTTACGACCTCGTGCTCAATGGCAACGAAGTAGGCGGTGGTTCTATACGTATCTTCAACCAAGAATTACAAGCCAAAATGTTCCAGCTATTGGGCTTTACCCCCGAGCAGGCACAAGCACAATTTGGCTTCTTGATGAACGCCTTCCGATACGGAGCTCCTCCTCACGGTGGTTTAGCTTTTGGCTTTGACCGATTAGTAGCTCTCCTCGGCGGACAAGAAACTATCCGCGACTTTATCGCTTTTCCTAAAAACAACAGCGGTCGCGATGTGATGATTGATGCTCCCTCCCCTATCGATGAGGCACAACTCAAAGAACTAAACATTCAATTAGCAAATTAGAAAATTTGTCAATTAGCAAATAAAAGGCTGTCACAAATTAAATTTTGCGACAGCCTTTGTTGTGTTTACGAAAAATAATATTACTTTTGCAATGTAAAACGCTAAAAATAAAATGTATATGAAACAAGTTTTAAAAGCAGTAGGCTTAGTGCTCTTACTACTCACCTCTTGTAGCAAAGATGATTCTAACCCTAACAATGGAAACGGAAATGGGAACGGTAACGGCAATGTTACCCCACCCGTTGAACAAAAAGCAATTGTGATCACTTCGTATAGCAAAAACTACGGCTATGCAGGTGATAGCGTGGATATTTTAGGCGAAAATTTCCCTAAAAAAGAACAATGTAAAGTAACTTTTGGAAATACTGAAGCTACTATCACCTCAGTTTCAGCCGATGGCAAGAAACTCACCCTTGTATTACCCCGCAGTAGTACCTATTTGCCAGAGTTGAAATTCTACTTTGGCGAAAAAACTGTGGTAGACAACAAAGTAACCAATGACTATGAACAAAAAATAGGTATCATTGATAAAGTCGTAGGACAATGGGTAAAAACTCAATGGGATGTAGCCAATGCTGAAGATTTATATAATGTAAAAACCCAAATCATAGGAGATTACATATATAGTACACAAGTACGGGATAAATCCTCTGGAAATATTGTGGTTTTTAGCAAAGATAATGGTATCACTTGGGAAAAATGGGCAAATACAGGTGTATGGAGTTATATTTCTGATTTTTATATTACCCCCTCTCACGAAGGTCTGAATGTGTATTTTAGTGTTGTATACAAAGTACCTATTGGAGGAACAAAAACTCCTAACCCTTTTATTAATAGTGGAAAAGAAATTTTTTACAAAGAAAATATTACTTTCAATAGAGTAATTTGTGATGATGAAATGAAAAATATCATTGTGGTCTCAATAGATGGTGATGTCTATAAATCAACTAATGGGAAAGATTTTTATCCTATAAGAGAAGTTAATACAACCCGTCATCTTGTTGATTATCAATTTCTTGCTTTTAAAAGAGATGTAAACCATATATGGATTGGTGGATTGGATATCAAAAACGGAAATTACAAACCTAAAATACTATTCTGTAATGGTAATAATGAACAATGGACAGAATATGTATTTGAAAATGAATCCGATGGAAGTGGAAGGGCTGTCGATGTGAATTTCCCTACTAATCAAATAGGCTATTGTTTAATATCTGGATCAGTTAACAAAATATACAAATCTACTGATGGGGGATATTCTTGGCAAAAATTACCTTTTGAAATTCCTATTGGTGTACGATCCTTAGCTTTTCAAGATGAAAATACAGGCTGGCAATCATCAGGCAAGGTTATCTACAAAACTACTGATGGAGGCAATACTTGGCAAAAAGAGTTTGAAGCCGAAAGCAATATCAAAAAACTTTACTATACTCAAAATGTGTTATACGCTTTTGCCGATGATGGCTTGCTATACCGCTACTATTTTAAATAGTGATTTTGCAGACTTAAAAGAAAATATCAATTTTTGCCTTAAAAACAAATTGGATATGGTTGTTTTTTGCCATTAGTAAAAGGCAAAAAACCAACTTTTTCGTAATTCATAGCCTGTAATTCGTAATTATTCCATATCTTTGCCTTTATAAACATTAAAATTGAATTATATGAAAAAATTTTTATTGATGGTAGCTGTCGCTTTTTCAGCCGCTACCTACGCACAAACTGAAAAAGGAAACTGGATGGTAGGTTCTGATTTATCTTTCTCTTATGAATCTGCAAAATTAACAAGCTCTGAAAAACGTAATAACATTACTGTTGAAAGAGAAAGTACTACCAATACTTTCAAGTTTATTCCCAATGTGAACTATTTCGTGATCAACAACTTGGCTGTAGGTCTTGGTTTAGAATACCGACACGAAAAAACAAAAGGAGCTTCAGATGCTACCAACAGTTTTGCTATAGCTCCTAATGCTCATTATTACTTCCCTATTGGAGGTAAATTAGCCCCTTTTGTAGGTGCTAAAGTTGGATACGCTTGGCAGTCAGAAGGAAGCAGTGACAGCCAAAAATCAAGAGGTTTTCTCTTTGGATTAAAAGGTGGTATCGCTTACTTTGTAAACGAAGGTGCTGCTCTTACAGGTTATGTAGGCTATGACTATATGAACCTTAAGGAAAAAGTAAACACTAATAATTCCGAAAAATTCGGTAAATTCGGCGTTGGTATTGGTGTTGCTCTATTCTTCTAAAAACCATAAAGACTATCCGAAAAGCCTAAAATTCGATTTTACATCGCTATACTTTGCCAAAGTTTCCTGCCCGTGCGGCTCGCAACTTTGGCAAAGTTGATTACTCCGATAATCAATCGCTTTTGCATCATAAACTTTGTCAAAGTC
>NZ_KB291442.1:6015-7421 GCF_000318295.1 Capnocytophaga sp. oral taxon 326 str. F0382 | reverse complement strand
CAGCGATAGCTGGGTATGTGCTGCAAACGCCCATCACAAACGCCCAAACAAAAAAGCTTTTCAGACAGTTTTATTAAGTAACGTGAGTTCGATATAACAGAACATTGGTATACCGATTGTAACAGATATACTCACAAAATAATTCACCGTCAGGTGAAAATTCGTGAGATAATGTAAAGTAAAGAGTTTTTTACAGCCCTTATTTCGTGAAAATTCGTGAAATTCGTGGGAGATTTAAAACATTTTACTGATTATTTCTGATTGTTAAATAATTACTTACGTCGAACTCACATTAATATAACATCAGATCGATATAACAGAATATTGATTTAGAGCTTTGTATCAGATATACTCACAAAATAATTCACCGTCAGGTGAAAATTCGTGAGATAATCCGTCAGGTGAAATTCGTGAGATAATACAAAACAAAGACTTTTATACAATCCCAAATTCGTGAAAATTCGTGAAATTCGTGGGAGATTTAAAACATTTTACTGATTATTTAATAATTACTTACGTCGAACTCACGTTAAGTAGCAAAATATTTTTGCACTTCACAATATTATTCCTACCTTTGCACCGTAGAAAAATTGATACTATAAAATTGAGTACAAGCCTCTTCCATACCGAAGAGGCTTTTTTAAAATATGAACAATCACTGGTTAGAACGTACTGAACTATTAATCAAACAGCAAGGCATCAACACCTTGCAAAAAGCACATATCCTCATTGTAGGCTTAGGAGGCGTTGGCTCTTTTGCCGCCGAATTTATAGCCCGCGCAGGCGTAGGATCCCTCACTATCGTCGATGGCGATTGCGTCTCTCTATCTAATATCAATAGGCAGCTGCCTGCCCTTCACTCCACCGTAGGCAAAAACAAAACCGATGTAATGGCTGCCCGCCTTTTAGACATCAACCCCCAACTCAACCTTACCGTACTACACGAATTCCTCACCCCCGAACGCGCTACCGAAATCGTAACCCCTCAGTTCGATTATGTAATCGATTGTATCGATAGCATCACCCCCAAGCTCAACCTCATTCTCTCAGCCAAACGCCAACGCGTGCGTTTAGTGAGCTGTATGGGAGCAGGAGGTGCCACCGATGTATCCCAAATAAAAGTAGCCGACCTGATGAAAACCTATAACTGCCCATTAGCAAAGTTTATCCGAAAACGCCTGAAAAACGAGCGCATCCATTCAGGTATTAAAGCCGTATTCTCTTCCGAAATCGTTTCCAAAGACACTATGCAGCGCACCGAAGGCCTCGACTACAAAAAATCATTCTACGGCACCATTAGTTTTATGCCCGCCGCTTTCGGCTTACACGCCGCCGCCACCGCCATCAACTATCTATTAAAAAAACCCGCAACCCCCTAACCCCTATCCCCTAACCCCTATCCCCTA
>NZ_KB291442.1:0-5995 GCF_000318295.1 Capnocytophaga sp. oral taxon 326 str. F0382 | reverse complement strand
GTTAAGTAATTACTTACGTCGAACTCACGTTAATTAATAATTTATAAAAATGAAAGCTATCGTTATTTACAAAGCGGGCGATGCCCAACAATTACAGTTAGAAGAACGCCCTATCCCAACACTCAAAGAGGGGTGGACGTTAGTAAAAGTAAAAGGCTTTGGCATCAACCGTTCGGAGATATTCACGCGGCAAGGGCACTCACCTTCGGTTATTTTTCCGCGTATCTTAGGCATTGAGTGTGTAGGGGTAGTGGAAGCTACTACCAGTCCTACTTTGCAAAAAGGGCAGACTGTTGTTTCGCTAATGGGTGAAATGGGTAGAGCTTTTGACGGCAGTTATGCCGAATATACCCTTTTGCCCAACGGACAAGTATACCCCATAACCACTACACTGAGTTGGGCGGAACTTGCTGCGGTACCCGAAACCTACTACACTGCTTTTGGCTCTATGCAGAATCTACAAATCAAACCCACCGATACTGTACTGGTGCGTGCTGCTGCCAGTGGGGTAGGCATTGCTTTTTTACGATTGGTAAAAGCTCAATACCCTACGCTGAGGGTAGTAGGTTCTATCAGAGGTAATAACACTGAGAAAACAGCTGTACTCTTGGGGTTGGGTTACGATGCTATTATCGCCGATAATGATAACGTTTTGGCTACCGATGAGTGTTTTGATAAAATATTAGAGTTGGTGGGACCTGCGAGTATTAAGGATTCATTTACCCATATAAAAGAATATGGCATCATCTGTGCTACAGGACTTTTAGGCGGTAAGTGGTATTTAGAGGACTTTGACCCTACTCGCGACCTCTTGCACAATGCCTATCTTACCACTTTCTATTCAGGTAGTGTAAATGCCGAAAAGATTACCCAGTTATTTGCTTATATTGACGAACACGATGTACCCGTTGCTCCCGAAAAAGTATTTGCCTTAGAAGAAATAGTTGCTGCTCATCAATATGTTGAAAGTAGTGCAGGTTATGGCAAAGTAGTAGTGCGCATTAACTAATTTGCTAATTATTTTCGTATCTTTGCCCCTAAATCATCAAATACAAATCCAATGAAAAAGATTTTTTTATTCTGTTTAGCCCTTGTGGGCTTTGTAGCTACAGCACAAACCTACGAATTTAAAGTAGTAACTGCTGTAGAATCGGTCGTACCTTATGGAATCGGTCGTTCTCGTTTGATCTCAACTAACGATGAGCGCAATTACAAAGATTTTACCACCACCCGCTCCGAAGACGGGGATGAACGTAACAAAAGCGACCGTGATGAGATTCGTGTCAAAGGTTTTGACGAAACCAAGTTGCTAAACTTCTTTAACCTCGGAGGGATTCGCTTTCAGAATATCGCTGCCAACGATGCCCTTATCACTTCCAAACTCAATGCAATGAGTGAAGAAGGATGGGAGCTCGCCTTTGTTACCAGTGGTGTAGAAAGTAATTCAGGTAAAGACGATTCTACAGGGCTTTTTATCACCCGCTTTGTTTTCAAACGATTGAAAAAGTAGTCTTCAAAATTAGTAAACGTAAAATTGTCAATTTCGTGAAAATTTATCTTCCACATTACCCAGCAGCGCCAACTCGCTGGTTTTGTGGAAGATTAAAATACTTTGCTGTTTTTTTTATAATTACTTACGTTGAACTCTCATTATTTATCACAGAGTCATTTCAAATGGATAACTATATAGTCCCCGTAAAATAATAAACACTAAATATCAGATAAGATGAAAAAAGTATTGACTTTATTGTTCTTAACGACGTTTTTTGGGGCTAATGCCAAAACTGAACCCATAGAAATACAAGGTGCGATAGGCAAACTCCGAGGGGTGCTTACTACTCCCGACAATTTTAACCAAAAGAAAATCCCCGTGGTGATTATGTTTCACGGTTTTACTGGAAATATCAACGAGAAAATAAACATCACTATAGCCGAAACCCTTGCCAAAGAAGGTATTGCTTCTGTGCGTTTCGACTTCAACGGACACGGGAAAAGCGATGGCGACTTCGAGAAAATGAGCCTCGATAACGAATTAGAAGATGCGCGCCGTATTGTTCAGTATGTTGAACAACTGCCTTTTGTGAGTAAAATAGGCATCTATGGCCATTCACAAGGAGGGCTGATCTCAATATTGCTCAGTTCAGAACTCGGCAAGAGCAAAATCAAGGCAGTAGCAATGCTAGCTCCAGCAGTTATCATTCACGATAATATGTTACAAGGGTCTTTTTTTGGCACTACCTTCGACCCCCTAAATGTACCCGATAAGGTGAGCCTCTTCTCAGGCAAAATTACCGTAGGCAAGGACTATATTCTTTCAGGGCAACGCATAAAGCCTTTTGAGGCCGCTAAGCGTTACAAAGGAAAGGTAAAAATCATTCACGGAACAGGTGATAGAGCCGTACCTTACTCGTATAGTGAATATCTTTTGTATTTCTACAAAAACGCCGAATTAATAATCATCCCAAAAGCCGATCACGTTTTCTCTAACCAAGAAGATATCCCCGCCACCGAGGTAAGTCAATGGATGAAAAAACAACTTAAATAACGTGAGTTCAATATAAACACTGACTTTACTTGTTACCTAAATGAACACTTTCGCAGCCTTAGACTTTGAAACCGCCAACCAATACCGCAGTAGTGTATGCAGTATCGGACTTGTTTTTGTAGAAAACAACGAGATTGTCGATACTTATTACCAACTGATTAAACCTGCACCAAACTTTTATAGTTATTTCAATACCCAAATACACGGTCTTTCACAGCGCGACACCGAAAAAGCACCGCTCTTCCCCGAAGTATGGGCAGAAATATTGCCAAAAATAAAAGATTTACCCCTTGTAGCTCACAATAGTATGTTTGATGAAGGCTGTTTGCGGGCTGTATTAGCTTATTACAAGCTTCCACAGCATACTAATCCTTTCTTTTGCACCTGCCGAAAAGCGCGTAAACTCCTCCCTCAGCTTGTGAATCACAAGCTAAACACCGTATCCGCTTATTTTGGCTTTGAACTCAAGCAACATCACCACGCCTTAGCCGATGCCGAGGCGTGTGCACATATTGCTTTAGAACTTTTCAAGTGAGACCTTAAAAAAGCTAATATCAATTATAAACCCTAAACTGCCCGTGGGGCTCACACTATGAATATAGAAGAATTTAGAGACTTTTGCCTATCCCTGCCTGATACGTATGAGAAAATGCCCTTTTCGGGGTTCTTTAAAAATGCTGATTCAATCTTAGTTTTTTATGTGGGTACAAAGATGTTTTGCTTCTTTGATATCAATAAGTTTGACAAATGCACGCTCAAATGCAACCCCGATGAGATAGAACAACTCAAAGCAAATTATCAGGCAGTAGAAGCCCCTTTTAACCTAAGCAAAAAGTATTGGGTGGGTATCCGTTTCAATGAAGATATGCCCGATGATAAAATCAAGGCTTATGTAAAACAATCGTATGATTTAGTAGCTTCTTCACAGAAAAACAAATTAGTAAAATAATGACAACTATGAAAAAAGAAAAACCTAAACGCCCCAAAAATATTGAAGTTCGAGGGGCTAAAATACATAACCTCAGGAATATAGACGTCGATATACCCCTCAATAAGATTGTAGGGATTGCAGGCGTATCGGGCTCTGGCAAATCATCTCTTGCCTTAGGAGTTCTCTATGCCGAAGGCTCACGAAGATACTTAGAATCGCTTTCTACCTACACAAGACGACGAATGACGCAAGCCGAACGCGCTGAGGTAGACGACGTGCGCTACGTGCCAGCCTCCTTAGCACTGCACCAGCGCCCTACGGTACCTGGTATCCGCAGTACTTTCGGCACAATGACCGAATTGCTCAACAGCCTCCGCCTGATGTTCTCAAGGCTTGCCAATCACTGTTGCCCTAACGGACACTATGTAAAACCTTCGTTTGCTGTAGCAGCTATGCAAGAAATCACCTGCCCCGAGTGCCACGAACATTTCTACGGACCTGGGGCTGAAGATTTAGCTTTCAACAGTCGTGGGGCTTGCCCTACCTGTGGCGGAATAGGAACCGTCAGAACGGTAGACGAAAGCAAGTTAGTCCCCGATCAAAACCTCACTATCGACGAAGGAGCAGTAGTGGTATGGGGCACCCTGATGTGGTCACTTATGAAAGATGTATGCCGCGAAATGGGCGTGCGTACCGATGTGCCTTTCAAGGATTTAACCCCCGAAGAAAAAGAAATAGTCTACCACGGGCCTGCTGAAAAGAAACATATATTCTACCTAAACCCCAAAACAGGACAAACTGCCGAAATGGATTTTACTTACTACAGTGCTGTGTATAGCGTACAAAACGCTTTGGCTAAGGTAAAAGACGATAGCGGAATGAAACGCCTCGAGAAGTTCCTAAAAGAAGACGTTTGCCACGACTGCCGCGGCACAAGGCTTTCTCCAGCGGCACGTGCCCCACGCCTTAGGGGCATTGGCTTAGACCAAGCTACGGCTATGACGCTCGATGAGTTAATGGTTTGGGTAGCAGGCGTCCCCGATTCATTAGAAGAAGCTATGCGCCCAATGGCTAAAAACATCTGCGAAGCCTTTACCGATACCGCCCACCGCCTCATCGATTTAGGCTTGGGATACCTCTCCTTAGACCGTGCAGCAGCTACCCTTTCCACTGGCGAACGCCAGCGCGTACAGCTTGCACGCGCTGTACGCAACCGCACTACTGGGGTACTCTATGTGTTAGACGAACCCTCTATCGGGCTACACCCTCACAACCTCAAAGGCTTAACAGGGGTGATGGACGACCTCATAGCCGACGGCAATTCGGTGATATTGGTAGACCACGATACCCAAGTACTTACTCACGCCGATGAGATTGTAGAAATGGGCAAAGGCGCAGGGACTAATGGCGGAACCGTCATCGCACAAGGAACGGTAGATGAAATAACACAAAATAAGGAATCGGTAATAGCACCTTACTTATCGCAAGAGAGCAAACTGCCAGCAGAACTCCCAAAAAACGAACTCTTTTCTATGGGAAACATACACCTCTCTACCGATGCTATACACA
Source organism: Capnocytophaga sp. oral taxon 326 str. F0382 (assembly GCF_000318295.1). Lineage (NCBI taxonomy): Bacteria > Pseudomonadati > Bacteroidota > Flavobacteriia > Flavobacteriales > Flavobacteriaceae > Capnocytophaga > Capnocytophaga sp. oral taxon 326. Next base: position 950 of record NZ_KB291442.1, on the reverse strand, counting down.
CCGTACACCCTTTAGAAGTCGAATTTCCAAAGGGGAGACTTACAGTAGTTACAGGGGTTTCGGGCTCAGGCAAAACTACTTTAGTGTTAGAGAGCCTAATTCCCGCTTTAGAGGCAAACGCTATGGGGAAGAAATTACCTCAGCACATCAAATCGGTAAAAGCAGAAGGTATTCGTCAGGTAAAGCTCATCGATGCTACCCCTATAGGTATCAATGTTCGCTCTACGGTAGCTACCTATGCCGGTATTCACGACGAACTCCGTAAGATTTACGCCAAAACCCTCGATGCCAAACAGTGCGGCTATAAGGCAGGCGACTTCTCCTACAATACAGGCGACCTCCGTTGCCCTATCTGCGACGGCACAGGGCAAATATCCTTAGATGTGCAGTTCCTCCCCGATGTTGATATTGTGTGCCCTGATTGCAAAGGGAGCAGGTACAAGCGCGAAGCCTATAAAGTATTTCGCACCGCCAAGAATGGCGAAAAATACAGTCTACCCCAGCTGATGAGTATGAGTATAGACCAAGTAATAGAGGTAACTACCGATTTGAAGTTAGTAAATCAAAAACTACAAGTGTTACAACAGTTAGGATTAGGCTATTTGTCGCTTGGCGAAGATACCCCAGGGCTTTCAGGCGGAGAAGCCCAACGCCTTAAGTTAGCCAGCGAAATGGGTAAAGGACAGAGCGATACCGTTTTCGTATTTGATGAACCCACCATAGGGCTACACCCGCAAGATGTACGTGTGCTGCTCGGTGTTTTTCAGAGCCTCCTTAGCTTAGGAGCTACCGTGATAGTGATTGAACACGATTTAGACGTCATTCGCAATGCTCATTATATTATCGATATGGGTCCCGGTGGCGGTGCCGCAGGCGGAAGAATCGTAGCACAAGGCACCCCTCAATCAGTAAAGAATAATGCCAATAGTATTACAGGAAAATATCTATAA
>NZ_KB291441.1:864-2078 GCF_000318295.1 Capnocytophaga sp. oral taxon 326 str. F0382 | reverse complement strand
AAATTCATTTACATTTTTTGATACAGTATAAGCACTATTTTCTAAGTTAAAAACACACAAAGTATCATTATCTACTATCAATTCTTTTTCAAAATTGAGATTATGAGTTATTCTTGAACTTGTAGCACAAATACCATTAGGAAAGAATCTCATATACTTAAAAGAGCAATTTTCATTGCATTCTATAGATATAGAATCGCAGTAACAAATCTTATAAATTCCATTGAATTTCACAAGAGAATTTTTGCTATAATCCGTATGAGGGTCGTAGCAATAGGAAAAATTCTTGCTTACTCTCTTAGGGATATAATCGGCACAAGAGACAAGTAGTACGCAAGCAATTAATATTTTAAATGTCTTTACTATAATGAATAAGGATTATAATTTCTGTATTACGCTAAAAAATATTAAGCTTACCAATCAGGTTCCCAACCTTCTAAAAGTTCTTTTGGAACATTCCTTTTTATAAAAATATTACCATAGTAATTATGATGTCTTATGTCTATAGAATCATCATATATAAAACCTTTTTTTCTACTAACATACAAGGTAGCATTACCAATAGTTGAGATTTTAATTTTAATTTTATTACCTTCAATATAGTAATACCCCATTTTGGCTTTTTGAGGATTAAAAAAACACCGTTGCAGATTTAAGGTATCTTGTTTAGATATTATAAAAAGACCTAATTTGCCTTTGCTATAGAATTTTAAATAACTTATGTAAGGATAAGAGTCGTTTTCTTTTTTTGTAAAATCGTTTATTTTCTTTTCTAAACTATTGTAAAAATAGTAGCTATCCAATTTATACAATGCCATCGTATCTATTTTACTATAATCAGTATTTTCAGGTAAAGGTCTTATTTTCGTCTTGGTAAGCCATATTCACTTGTCTTTCCTATATACCAACAAGCAGTAGTAGAAACAAATAAAATTAATAATATGATAATTTTTCTTATCATTATGTAAAAGGATTATAAGTTCTAAAGGTTTCCATTTTTTGGAAAAACTATTGTTGATTGTATTTTGCATTGATAGGAGTTAACCTTATACTCTTTTCGCACTCATCTTCATACCTAAAATAGAGAACTCCATCACACACAGCTGTAAGGATTTTCTTTGTTCTTATCCCTCCTTGTGGGTGTCTAAAATATATTTTCATAAATAAATGTTTATTTTTTACATAGAAAAAGCCTCGATAAGATAGTTTAGAAA
>NZ_KB291441.1:0-844 GCF_000318295.1 Capnocytophaga sp. oral taxon 326 str. F0382 | reverse complement strand
CTGTAAGGATTTTTTTCGTTCTTATTCCTCCTTGCGGATGTTTAAAATATATTTTCATAAATAAATGCTCATTTTTCACATAGAAAAAGCCTCGATAAGATAGTTTAGAAATATGTTTATATTCTTTTCTGTTTTCTGAAAATAGAAATACAATTTTTCCATTAGAAGAAAATCTACAAAAGAAAGGATGATTCCCATTTTTCAAAGTTAAATGCTCAATATTAAAAATTTGAGTAGTATCTATCAAAGAAAAAATATTTTCTGTAACGATTATATCATTACAATTTTTATATTTACTTTTATTCATCATCATTTGGCAAGAAAAAGTATTTGCCAATACTGAGACGAAAAATAATATATAGAAAACTTTTCTTATCATAATGTAAAAGAGTTATAAGTTTTGTATTACACTAAAAGTTTACCAATCAGGTTCCCAACCTTCTAAAAGTTCTTTTGGAACATTTCTTTTCACATAAATTTCTCCAATATTATTACCTCCGAAAATATTTATAGAGTCATTATATATAGTTCCTTTTCTATGATTGACTTGCATAGTACAATAAGCTCCTATAGTTGAAAATTTAATTTTAATTTTATTCTTATTTCCTTTAACATAATAATAGCCCATTTCTGCTTTTTGAGGGTTAAAAAAAGATCTTTGTAAATTTAACGATTCTTGTTTAGACAGTATAAACACCCCTACTTTATTCTTACTATAAAACTTTAAATAAGTAGTGGTAGGAAGATACGGTTCTCCTTCTTTTTCAATAATACGAATGTTTTTGGGTTTTGTACCATATAAAGAAGTTGTATCACTTGTGTTTATCAAAATGTGTTAAAATTT
>NZ_KB291440.1:0-42269 GCF_000318295.1 Capnocytophaga sp. oral taxon 326 str. F0382 | reverse complement strand
TTTAAACTAAACTTTTTGGACAGCCTCTTTTTTTATACTATAAGTATTACAATTAATTTGTAGAGAATAATCTCGCAAAGAAACTTTTGCGTTGCATCATACTTTCTTCTTCAGGGTGCTCTTCACTGAAGATTTCATCTGAAATTTCATAGTCGCCAAAGTTAGTACCTTCAGTGTGATGAGTATTGGATACAGGCTCAAATACGATATCCTGATGAGTAGCCGCAGCTGTGCGTTTATTTTCATCTAAGATGTCCATTATATACTCAACATACGATTTACCTTGTTTTTCTAAGAAACTTTTAAAATAGCGGTTGCTGAGCTCCATTCCACCAATCTTTTCGAGTTTTAGGAGTGTTTGGTACAAAGGTTCAATATGGTCGGTAATTACATATTGAGGTAAAGCACGACGGCGTGCCATAATGGTTACCACTTCACCCATAATATTTCTTCCTACTTCAAAATCGGTGATAACCCAATAATATTCCCCCGATTTAGCTAAGTTTTTGATAATAGCGTGAAAGTTTCTACCCACTAAAATATTATCCCACGTAATTTTGAATATGATTTTAGGCATATCGGGGTGGCGGATAATATTGTGAGGTTTGCCGAGCAACTCACTTGCTGAATAGCCACAAACGTCTATAAACGTTTGGTTTACGTCAGTAATAGTACCATACTTATCAGTAGTACTGATAATGGTTTTTGTTTTATCCCACACAACTTCTCTGTTGATAGGAGTAGGTCTGTTTATGATTTCTTCTGACATAACATTATAAATTATATTCAACGCCACAAAATTAAGAAAAAACTATTATAAAAACAAATACTTATCAAACTTTTTTGTTTGAAACATAACACTTTCTTTATAAATGATTGATAATCAATTGTTATAAAAAAATATTTTATAACAACTTTACCACAAATAATTTGTGGTTTATAATTATTTAGTATCTTTGCCCCGAATCATTCTAAATAAGCACCTTTTATGAAAAAACTTTTGTTTGTTATTACAACACTTCTAATAGGGAAAGTTCACGCACAAGAAAATGTTTTCCTCACTAATGAGTATTGGAAACAAAAGCCCTCTGTGGCTCAAGTAGAACAGGCTATCAATCAAGGTAATAGTGCTACAGCTTTGAATAGCCGTGCTTTCGATGCAACAACTTTAGCTATCTTAAACGGAGCTCCCTATGAAACTATTACTTATCTTATTGATTTAGAAGGAAATGGAGTAGATAAACTGACTCACGACAAACGCACTTACCTCTTTTGGGCTGCCTATCAGGACAATGTGCCCGTGATGGAATACCTTCTCAAGAAAGGAGCTAAGGTGAATATTACTGAATCACATCAACTTACCCCCTTGTTATTCGCTGCTGTAGGGGGAAGAAGCAATAACGCAATTTATGAATTGTTACTGAAACACGGCGCTAACTTAAAAGATACTAATGCCGATGGTGCAAATGCCCTTTTGCTGTTACTCCCTCACCTCAAAGACCTTAAAGAAGCTGATTATTTTCTAAAAAAAGGACTTAAACTTACAGCTATTGATAACAAAGGTAACAATGCTATTTACTATGCAGCAACAACAGGTAATCGTGCTATAATTGAGGCTTTGATGAAGAAGAAAATTAATGTTAAAAAACTGAATAACAAGGGTGAGAGTGCTATTTTTGGTGCCGCTCGTGGTTTTAGAAAAAATTATAACAAGCTTGATACTTTTCAGTATTTAGAACAATTAGGGCTTTCAATTAATCAAAAGAATAAAGATGGAGTTTCACCTCTTTTTGTGTTGGCTGAAAAAAACAAAGATGAAAAAGTGATTAGCTATTTCTTAGAAAAAGGAAATGATGCAAATCAGCTTGATAAAGAAGGAAATAACCCATTGATGAAATCAGCAATTAGCAATAATATATCTGTAATAACAGCTTTACTCGCCAAGACCAAAGATATCAACACACAAAATAAACAAGGATTATCGGCTTTGACCTTGGCAGTAGAGAACAATACCCTTGAAGTAATAGATTTTTTACTCTTAAAAAATGCTGATGTTCAAGTAGTGGATAGGACAGGAAATACACTTTATCACTACGCTATAAAGCGCGGTGATATAAAAATTTTAGAAAAACTTTCACTCTATCCTATCAATATCAATCAAAAAAATAGCAACGGTCTTACCCCTCTACAAATGGCTGTGATGACCGCTAAAAACTTAGATGTGGTACGCTTCTTGCTCAACAAAGGGGCTGATAAAAATCTCACTACTGATTTGGGTGAAACAGTTTACGAATTGGCTCAAGAAAATGAAGCCTTAAAAGGAATGAATATAGAATTTTTAAAATAAAAGAAAGAAGATGAAAAAGAAACTCTTACTTACTGTAGCTGTGGTAGTTGCCTTGCTTACAGTTTCATTTGTCGCTCAACAAGCTACTGCTAAGAAATACAAATGCCTTATCCAGCTTACTAACTACAAAGGGGAGGGGGCTTATATAGTAGCTTCACTCATCAATCCGCAAGGGAAATATGAACAAACATTGCAAGTATTGGGCGACGACCCCGAATGGTATGACGATCTTACTGAATGGTGGAAGTTCTATGGCAAACGCCAAACAATTGATGGGATTACAGGAGCGACCATCAGTGGGGGAGAGCGCGCTGTAAAGGTGCTCACCCTTGATGAGAATAAGTTTGACAAAGGGTATAAAATACGCTTTGAAACAGCAGTAGAAGATGACTATTACTATGCTAAAGACGCTGAAATAGAACTCAAAAAAGAGAACCTTAACACTAAAGTTGAGGGCAAAGGTTATATACGTTACGTTAGACTGATGCCTAATTAGTGACTAAAGTAATATTCGAGTACTTTTAGTTTAAAAATGTACTGATATTTAGCTTTTATCACATCATTTTGAGCATTTTCATATTCGTATTTAGATTGATTGAAGTCAAAAGTATTCATTAAGCCTACATTGTGTCGTTCTTGTGCATAACTAAAAGATTGTTCTTTAGCTTGAGCTGTTTTTTCACTTGCTTCATATAGTTTTTTGGCATTAGCAGCATCGTTGTAGGCTTGATAGATATTTTTTTCAGTACTCAATTCAGTTTGTTCCTTTGCTAATTGCATTTTCTGTAAGGCTAACTTTTGAGTTTTAACATTACTGAGTACAGAAAAATGATTAAAAATAGGAATATTGAGCGATAAACCAGCGTACATACCTTTGTTAGTATCCAGCTGTTCCCAGAAATCCATTACTTGGTTCTTACTCCATCGCGAACTATACCCCCATTGCGCAGAAAGACGAGGCCAAAACGCCGACTGACTTAAGCGCAAACTACTTTCAGCTAATTGCACATTGGCAGTTGCTAATTTCACTTCACCCATTATCTCTTTAGCACTTTGGTAAATCTCTTCAGGAGTTTTGTTTAGTATATCGGCTACGGGAACTTCAAATGTGTTATCGGCTACCTCAAAATCTTTGTAATTCTTCAGTAAAAGCAATTGAGCTAATCCCATTTTTCCGATGAAAAGAGCGCTTTCTGTTTCTATAATTTTCTGCTCAAGCGAAAATAGTTGAGCTTCACTTTCATAAATATCACCTTTGGGCAACGACCCCGCATTGATGAGCTCACGCGTACGTGCAACGCTTTCTTTTGATATTTCTAATTGTGCTTTTTGAATCTTGATCTTTTCTTTGTTGCTCAATACTTCAGTGTAAGCATTGATAATCATTAAGATAATCTCATCTTTCTTCATATCCAATTGGTATTGAGTCGCCAATTGTTTACATTTTGCTTGTTGCAATTTACGCCAATTCTGCAAGCCGGAGAACAAAGGCATCGACATACTGATACCTCCTGAAGCCGATTCAAAAGTAGTGTTTTCAAACTGATTGCTCACAGGATTGATATTCTTTCCTGTATTCCAATTATAAGCAGCTTCACTGTTGATAGAAGGCAGAAAGTTAGCTTTTGTTTGCCATACTTCTATATCAGTGGATTTCAAGTCTATTTCCGATTGTTTAATAGAAAGGTTGTGCTCTTTGGCATACGCTATGCAATCGTTGAGCGTCCAAAGTTTCTGAGCTACTACTGAAAAAGGTAGCAAGCAAAGTAAGAAGAGTTTTTTTTTCATCATTTAATATATTCGATAGGTTTAGCCCTTTTACACACAATCACAGCAATGTGTTCCTCGTTGTCTTCATCTTTTCCTGCAAACGAAAGAGTGAGAATTTCACCTTTTATTACGAAAGTGTTGTTTAAATCACTTTCTTCCTTGCGAATAATGTGATTGCCCTCTACAGTATAGAAATCTTTATTACTGTTGAGAATTACACAATTACCATTGTATTTTTTGTAATAATTCTCAATAATTTCGTTTTTAGTAAATATAAAAGTACTCTGCTTTTCACAATCGTTGAGGGTAATCTCTAAGTTGTCTAAGCTTTGAGATTCAATCGTCCACGAGCCTATAAGATCGTCGTGACGAATGCTTTCCTCTTGAGAAAAAGCAGGTAAAAAGCTAAAAGATAGCGAGATAGTAACAAATAGTTTGTATATGGTACTCATAGAAATGATATTGTGAGTACAAAACTACAAAATAATTCTGGATTGACAAATTATTTTATATCTTTGTCGCGTAAAATCAGCAAATTGACAAATTGCCAAATTGACAAATCTACTATGGATAAATATCTTTTAGAACGTTACCCGCTAGTGTGGAATACTCGCTTGCTCCCAATGTTAGCTCTTGCGAGCTGTGGACATATCTTTTTTATCTTATTAGGTTGGGTAGCAAAAAATGAAGACTTCAATTACTATGCTTTTAATGCTATAATGGCAGATTTTATAGGGTTTCCATTATTGTTACATCTTGTTGTCTCTATATTGTTGTTAGTAGTTTGGTTGCTGTATCTCAGTAGAAACAACGCTTTCAAGCATTTTTATCCTTTCCCTGAAGAAAAACTCTTCTTGCAATGGATACTTTATTTTCTTATCGTCTTTTCCTCAGTGTCCTTTGTACTGTCTTATGCGATTGTCAAAGGCTTAGGGAAGTATCCTTTTAGCAATACTTCTGATGTGATATACCTATTAAATTTCCTTTTGAGTATAGCTTTTGTTATAGCGACACTCGTGTACTGTGTGCGTATTACCAATGTGCAAATTCTGCTGCTTACTATTGTTTTTATAGGGATTCTTTTAATTATATTATCTTTTATAGGCAATAAATTGTTGTTCTTATTGGTTTATGCTACACTTGTATATATTTCTGTGAGTAAGGAAATTCACATACCAAAGAAGTTTATAGGCATTGTGGTAAATACAGTACTTCTTTTTTCGTTTATGGTAATGTACTATATAATTGATAGCATTATGGAGAATATGTTATTAGATAGGTCTCGCGATGAGTTCTCTAACAAAAATTTTTGTATATCCTTCTGTTTAACTTTGGTGTTTATAGGCTGCTACACAAGGGTAATACAACGATGGAAAGCAATAGCGGACTGAAGTAATACTTTTCTATAATTTCAATCGCTGACATATTGTCAGTGATTGAAATTAGATTTAAAAAACTGATAATGATTTCTTTAATATGAAAATACCTTTAAAATATTAAGAAATAACTCTGTCAAAAAGTTGTAAAACTGTCATTTTGTCAGTTAAATCTATTTGGCATAACTCTTGTCTTTCTCTTGCTGAAAATGTTTAACCCAAATTGTTAATTGAAAGATATATGAACTTTAATAACTTTACTATCAAAGCACAAGAAGCGGTACAAACCGCTCAGCAAATAGCCCAACAGTATGGGCATCAGGAATTGCAAAACGAACATTTCTTCAAAGCTATTGAGCAAGTAGATGAGAACGTATTGCCTTTCCTATTCAAAAAATTGAATATCAACCGCGAGCAATTAAATAAACAGTTGGATGCAGCCTTACAAGGTTTTGCAAAAGTAAGCGGTGGCGATATGGGGTTCTCACGCGAAGCAAGCACTATGCTCAACGAGGCTGTAAATATCGCAAAAAAATGGAATGACGAATATGTGTCTTTGGAACACCTTATATTGGCTATCTTCAAATCAAACAGTAAAATCGCCCAAGCTCTCAAAAACCAAGGCGTGAGTGAAAAAGAGTTGGAGAAAGCTATTCAAGAATTGCGCAAAGGCGAACGCGTAACTTCGGCTTCGGCTGAAGATACTTACAATTCGCTCAACAAATACGCCAAAAACCTCAATCAGTTAGCCGATAGCGGGAAACTCGACCCTGTGATTGGTCGCGATGAGGAAATACGTCGTGTGTTGCAAATTCTTTCACGTCGTACCAAGAACAACCCTATGTTAGTGGGTGAACCTGGGGTAGGTAAAACGGCTATAGCCGAAGGCTTAGCGCACCGTATTGTGAAAGGTGACGTGCCTGAAAACCTGAAAGACAAGGTAATTTACTCCCTCGATATGGGGGCTCTTATCGCAGGTGCGAAGTACAAAGGTGAGTTTGAAGAACGACTCAAATCAGTAGTGAAAGAGGTTACCTCATCCGATGGCAACATCATTCTGTTTATAGATGAAATTCACACCCTTGTGGGAGCAGGAGGAGGCGAAGGTGCGATGGACGCTGCCAATATCTTAAAACCTGCCTTAGCACGTGGTGAACTCCGTGCTATTGGTGCCACTACTCTCGATGAGTACCAAAAGTACTTTGAGAAAGACAAAGCTCTTGAACGTCGTTTTCAAAAGGTAATGGTAGACGAACCAGATACCGAAAGTGCTATCTCAATATTGCGTGGTATCAAAGAAAAATACGAAACTCACCACAAAGTACGTATCAAAGACGAAGCGATTATCGCGGCAGTAGAACTTTCTGAACGCTACATTACTAATCGTTTCTTACCCGATAAGGCAATAGATCTAATGGACGAGGCAGCTGCCAAGCTCCGTATGGAAATCAATTCTAAACCCGAAGAGTTAGACGTACTCGACCGCAAGATAATGCAACTCGAAATAGAAATTGAAGCTATCAAACGTGAAAAAGACGAAGATAAGCTCAAAATGCTATATGTAGATTTGGCAAATCTTAAAGAAGAACGTAACGCTATCAATGCTAAATGGCAGAGTGAAAAAAGCGTAATTGATGAAGTGCAAACCACTAAGGAAGCTATTGAGAAATACCGTTTGGAAGCCGATAGAGCCGAACGTGAAGGCGACTACGGTAAAGTAGCCGAATTGCGTTATGGCAAAATCAAAGAAGCGGAAGACAAGTTAGTGGAATTGCAAAAGAATTTAGATAGCAAGTCACACGAAAATGCTCTTGTAAAAGAAGAAGTAACCGCCGAAGACATCGCTGAAGTAGTCGCAAAATGGACAGGTATACCTGTAGCTAAAATGTTACAAGGCGAACGCGAAAAACTCTTAAACTTAGAGAAAGAATTACACCGTCGTGTAGTAGGTCAAGAAGAAGCCATCGAGGCAGTTTCCGATGCCATACGCCGTAGTCGTGCTGGTTTGCAAGACCCACGTCGTCCTATAGGTTCTTTCCTTTTCTTAGGAACTACGGGGGTAGGTAAAACCGAACTTGCCAAAGCCTTAGCCGAATATTTATTCGACGATGAAAATGCAATGACGCGTATAGATATGAGCGAATACCAAGAGAAACACGCTGTTAGCCGATTAGTAGGTGCGCCTCCAGGATATGTGGGTTATGACGAAGGTGGTCAGCTTACTGAAGCTGTGCGTCGTCGTCCATATTCCGTAATACTTTTAGACGAAATCGAAAAAGCTCACCCCGATACATTCAACATCTTGTTGCAAGTACTCGACGAAGGTAGGCTTACTGACAACAAAGGTCGTACCGCCGACTTTAAGAATACGATTATCATTATGACCTCCAATATGGGTAGCCATATCATTCAGGAAACTTTTGAAAAATATCCTAAGGATACCGAGCGCGCTATCGACGAGTCACGTGACGAGGTGTTACAACTCCTCAAACAAACTGTACGCCCTGAGTTTTTGAACCGTATAGACGACATTATAATGTTCACACCGCTCAACGCCAAGGATATCCGTAGTATTGTGCGTTTGCAATTGCAATCAGTGTTCCGTATGGTTGCCAAAGAAGGCATCTTGCTCGATGCTACCGATGAGGCTATTGATTACTTAGCACAAAAAGGATTCGACCCTCAGTTTGGTGCTCGTCCAGTGAAACGTATCATTCAGAAAGAAGTGCTCAATAAACTCTCTAAAGAAATATTGAGCGGTACAGTACAACGTGATGCAGTCATCTTATTAGATGCTTTTGATAATCAATTGGTATTTAGAAATCAAAAATCAGAGAATAATTAACAAGGAATTAGGGAATTTAGGAGTTAGTTGTCAGTCATTAGTAACAATGGCTAACTCCTAAAACCTATCTCCAACCTTTAACTCTGACAATTTGTCAGTTTTTAGTCCTTTGGCACAATCATTGACTATTACTGATTACGTAAGCGTAAGGCTTACAAAAAATAATGTTGAACTTAAAAAAACGATAATTAATTAATATGAGTAAGATTATAGGTATTGACTTAGGAACCACAAACTCTTGTGTTTCTGTGATGGAAGGTAATGACCCAGTGGTAATTACCAATGCCGAAGGTAAACGCACAACTCCTTCAGTGGTAGCTTTTACCGAAGGTGGTGAAATAAAAGTAGGTGACGCTGCTAAACGTCAAGCTGTTACCAACCCTAAAAACACGATATATTCTATCAAACGTTTTATGGGTAACAAATTTTCAGAATTAGAAAAAGAAATCGCTCGTGTACCTTATAAGGTAGTACGTGGCGACAACGATACCCCTCGTGTGGATATAGACGGACGTTTATATACACCACAAGAAATTTCAGCTATGATTCTTCAAAAAATGAAGAAAACTGCCGAAGATTTCTTAGGACAACCAGTAACAAGCGCAGTAATCACTGTACCAGCTTACTTCAACGACGCTCAACGTCAAGCTACTAAAGAAGCAGGTGAAATCGCAGGTTTGAAAGTAGAACGTATCATCAACGAACCTACAGCTGCTGCTTTGGCTTATGGTTTGGATAAAGATCATAGCGACCACAAAATTGTTGTATTCGACTTTGGTGGTGGTACACACGACGTCTCTATCTTGGAACTTGGCGATGGCGTGTTTGAAGTACTCGCTACTGATGGTGATACTCACCTTGGAGGTGATGATGTTGATGAAAAAATCATCAATTGGTTGGCTGAAGAGTTTCAAAAAGAAGAACAAATCGACCTTCGTAAAGACCCTATGGCGTTGCAACGTCTTAAAGAAGCTGCTGAAAAAGCTAAGATTGAACTTTCATCAACTACTGAAACTGAAATCAACTTACCTTATATCACCGCTACAGCCTCAGGACCTAAACACTTGGTACGTAAACTATCTCGTGCTAAATTCGAACAACTCATCGATGACCTTGTAAAACGTACTATTGAGCCTTGTAAAAAAGCGTTAGAAAATGCTGGTCTCAGTGTAAGTGATATCAACGAAGTAATCTTAGTAGGTGGTTCTACTCGTATTCCTGCTGTACAAGAAGCCGTTGAAAAATTCTTTGGTAAAAAACCTAATAAGAGTGTGAACCCTGATGAGGTAGTAGCCATTGGAGCAGCTATTCAAGGAGGTGTACTCACCGGTGATGTGAAAGATGTATTGCTCTTGGACGTTACCCCACTTTCTTTAGGTATCGAAACTATGGGGGGTGTGATGACCAAACTCATCGATGCAAACACCACTATTCCTACCAAGAAATCACAAGTGTTCTCTACCGCTACCGACAATCAGCCAAGCGTAGAAATTCACGTATTGCAAGGAGAACGCCCAATGGCACACGATAATAATACTATCGGTCGTTTCCACTTAGATAATATTCCACCTGCACCACGTGGAGTACCACAAATTGAGGTAACTTTTGATATCGATGCCAATGGTATTATCAACGTGTCAGCAACCGATAAAGGTACAGGTAAATCTCACAATATCCGTATAGAAGCCTCTTCAGGTCTTTCTAAAGAAGAAATTGAAAAGATGAAACGCGAAGCTGAAGCCAATGCTGAAGCCGATAAGCAAGCCAGAGAAAAAGCTGAAAAACTCAACGAAGCTGATGCGATGATTTTCCAAACTGAAAAACAATTGAAAGAGTTTGGTGATAAAATCCCAGCTGATAAGAGAGGAGCTATTGAAACAGCGCTTGGTGAACTCAAAACAGCTTTCGAAAGCAAAGAACTCCCAGCAGTAGAAGCAGCTCTCAGCAAAATCAACACTGCTTGGCAACAAGCCTCTGAAGATATCTACAAAGCACAACAAGGAGGTGCAGCACAAGGACCAAATCCTAATGCAACCAATCCTTTTGGTGATGCAAATCCATTCAGCGGACAACAAGGCGGCAACAACGGTCCCGATGTCCAAGACGTAGACTTCGAAGAAGTAAAATAGAGATTAGTTATTAACAACTAATAAATATCAAAAACCACTATAAACACTTAGTTTATAGTGGTTTTTCTATTTTTTAATTAATCAAAAATATTTGTTTTTCTCATTTTTTAATCATAATTTTGTACCATATTTGTACCGGGTCTTAATTTACTACAATGTGGTTCTTAAAACTCTTATGATTCTTAATAGTATAAAATGGGATTTAGTAAACTTAAAATACCAAAGGTTTGTGAACAATGTCAGAAACCATTTGAAGCAAAAACGATAACAACTCGTTTTTGCTCACATTTTTGTGCGGATAAAAATAGGAAAGAACAAAAAAAGCGAGAGCTAGAATTACAGAAAAAAGAAAAAGTTTTAGAAAAATATGCAGATAAGATTGCTACTTTGCAACATAGAGAATTAATTTCTGTAAGTGAGGCAGTTGTTTTATTTGGAATCTCAAAAAGTTCTATTCATAGATTGATTAAACGAAATATCATTCGTAGTGTGAATTTGGGGGAGCGACTTACAAGAATAAATAAAACAGAATTAGAAAAACTTTTATCTCCAATTATTATAAATGAAAATGATAAACAAGAAAAAGAACTTCCTAAAAAATATAAAAAAGAAGATTGCTATACGCTTTCGCAAGTGAGTGAAAAGTTTGCAGCAAATCCTTCGACAGTAAATAGCATCATAGAAAGATTTAATATTCCTAAGGAAAAAATAGGGAAATTTGTATATGTTCCAAAGGTTGAAATTGATAAAATATTTATTAGACAATGAAAGTAAAACCCACAAAATGTACAGTAAGACTTCGTAAGACAGAATTTAAGAAAGAATGGTATGTTTACGTGGAGTCTTACCCTGTTTATGAAGCAAATGAAGAAACACCTAAAAGAGTCAGAGAATATCTCAATAGAAGTGTTAGTTCTGTAGTTTTTGACAAAACTCGCTCAGCAAAAACTGATGATAAAGGAAATGTTTCCTATAAACCCAAACGAGATGAAAATGGAGTAATCATTTGTAAAAGTGATTTAGATAAAGAGACAATGTTATTTGCGGATGCAATTCGTAGAAAATTACAAAAAGAATATGATGAGCAAATTTTATTAGGAGATAATCAACAATTAAAACAGAAAGAATTATTAGAAGAAAATTTTATTTCGTATTGTGAAGAGCTATTGAAGAAAAAACATAAGAATAGTTCAGACTCCATTCGTGTAAATTGGAAAAGGGTAATAGGATTTCTAAAATTGTTTTCAGAAGAAGAAGTGAAATTTGCACAGATTGATATGAAATTTTCAGAGGATTTTAAAAATTTCTTATTATCTGCTCCTTGTGGAGGGAATAAAAAGGGAACTATATCTGTCAATACCTCTGCAACATATTTTTCTATTTTCAAAGCTATTTTAAAACAAGCTTTTATTGATGGATATTTTTTATCAGATTTATCAGGAAAAATAAAAGGTATTGCCGATAGAGAGTCAAGAAGAGAATATCTTTCAGAGGAAGAACTAAATATTTTGGCACAAACAGATTGTGATAATGATGTTTTGAAACGAGCGTCACTTTTCTCTGCTCTTACAGGATTAAGACATTCAGATATTCAAAAAATGAAATGGAAGGAAGTTATAGAAGATAATGATAAAATAGAACTCCACTTTACTCAGAAGAAAACTAAAGGAGTAGAATATAAACCCATTTCGAAACAGGCCTTAAAATTATGTGGAGAGAGAAGAAACTTAGAGGATTTAGTTTTTGAAAATTTACCTGATCCTTCTTGGATTTCTCGCCCTTTGAAAAAGTGGATTGCAAGAGCAGGTATTCACAAGAATATTACTTTTCATTGTTTTAGACACACATTCGCAACCTTACAATTAGCTAATGGTACAGATATTTACACTGTAAGCAAAATGCTAGGGCATACAAATGTAAATACAACACAAATCTATGCAAAAGTAATTGATGAAAATAAAATAAAAGCAGCAGAAGTTATTAAGTTGAATTTTTAATTGTAAAACTATGAATATGATACAAGAAAGATATTTAATTTGGGGATCAAGAGAATTAGCGATTATTATAGTCACATTAGTACAAATAACACGTCTTATGGCGAAATTTGAAGTTTATGACATTAAAACGATTGTCACTATGATTATTATTGTATTTGTATTAATGGTGGTTTTTATTTATTGTAATCTTCAGTTACTTCTGATGGAAATTTCATACTTTATTAAAAATAAAATAAACTCTAAAAAAGTTATAAATATTAATACATTACTTTATAAAACAAAAGATACTATTCCAGCTAATATTATCCCTGCTAATACAGTTTTTCCTGATAGTATCCCTGTAAATACGGCTTCTTCAGATATAATTAATGATAATATAAATGATGTTAGCATAAGAAAAGCACAAAACAAAAAACGTAAATTTGATATTGCTAAAGAATATATAACAGAAACTTTTTCTCCATATTGTTCAAATGAAGAAATTGAAAATATTTGTGCTGCTATAATAGATTATTCTAAAGGGGAGACTGATTTTTCAAAATATCCATCCATAGAAATTAAGGTACTAAATAATCTTGATTTATATCACTTCGCTTGGAGTATTTGGAATCACTTTAGAGTTGGGAAACAAGATGTGATTGTCAAACTCTTGAAAGTAATTTTTGCAACAAAATTATCAGATGTTGATGTGAAAACAATAAAAAGCCATTTGAAAGACGATGAAAACAAAGGAATAGTTAAAATCAAAGAAGATTTATCTAATCCCGATGAGCAAAAAAAATAATAAAAAAGAGTGTTTTTATTGTGATTTTTTTGTGATTCTCTTGTAATTTCTATGTTTTTGTGTGTTTTTGCGTGTTTTTCTTATCACAAAGAAAACACTTATTAAGTTTGCACCGTGATTTTAAAATATCAAAATTATGAACGCAAACGAAATTTCATTTGAAAATCTGCCTAAAGCAGTTGCTTTTTTATCTCATCAGATAGAAGAATTAAAGACTATTGTAAAAAATAAAGGTACAATAGAAATCAATAACAAGAAAAATCCTATAAGTATAGATCAGGCTTGTACAATCATAAAAAAGGCTAAACCTACAGTCTATACTTTAGTGAGAAAGCGACAAATTCCACATTATAAAAATGGGAAAAAGCTCTATTTCTATGAAGATGAACTTTTGGATTGGATTGCTCAAGGAAAAAGAAAGACAATTCAAGAAATAGATGAAATAGCCCATAAAACTGGAAAAAGGTTCAAGTAATTTTAACGTAAAAATGTATCAATATGGAAGAATTACTTATACCTTACATTCGTGTAGGCACTACCTATTACAAAATTATAGAACGTCCACAAATCTCTGGCGACAAAATCACTTCACTCGTTAAGTGGTCAAGAGAAACTATTATCCAAGATCACGGCAAGAAATATGTCTATGACATACCGAAATATGATGGGTTTTGCTGTATTCCCAATCATTTGAAATATCAAAAAACAATTAGAAACTTCTACAATATTTATAATGAAATCCCTTATCAGCCAAGCGTTTCAGAGGTCTCGATAAATGATATTCCATTTTCCATTTCTTTTATGCAACATATTTTTGGAAATCAAGTAGACTTAGGTCTAGATTATCTGAAAATTTTACTGGAAAATCCTACTCAAATTCTTCCTGTTTTATGTTTGGTAAGCAAGGAAAGAGCTACAGGGAAAACCACTTTTCTAAAATGGATGAAAGAAATTTTTGGAAGAAATATGACTTACATCAAGGGAGATTCTTTTAATAGTCAATTTAATTCTGATTGGGCTTCAATGTTGATTATAGCCCTTGATGAAGTATTTTTTGACCGAAAAGAAATTACCGAACGGTTAAAATATCTCTCGACTACCAATAAAGACAAATTAGAAAACAAAGGCAAAGACAGAGAGGAAATTGACTTTTTTGGAAAATTTATTCTTTGTTCTAATAATGAAGAAAATTTCATACAAATTGATGAGAATGAAATTCGTTTTTGGGTATTAAAAATCAATCCTATAAGGCTTGAAAATACTGAGTTTCTTCAAAATCTAATTACAGAAATTCCTTTGTTTTTAAGTTTTTTAATCCATCGGAAATTCTATTCAGAAAAGAAAAGCAGAATGTGGTTTGCTCCCGAAGAAATAAAAACTAAAGCACTTCAAAAACTTATTCTCAAAAATTCAAATAAGTTGGAATGTAAGATGATGGAGCTTCTTTATGAGTTTTTTGAATCAAATGAGGAAACAGAAATAGAAGTTGTTCCTCAGGATATTTTGAATATGCTCAATAGAATGTTCCGTCAGTTACATTATTCTCGAAATGATGTGAGAAATGTACTGAAAGAAAAATGGAATTTGGAACCCCAAAAAAATGGATTAACCTACATCCGTTATGATATTGACTATTCAGGAAATTTTTATCAGAACAATTCTGTGGGAAGGTACTTCAAAATTTCCAAAAATTTTATTCTTGAAAAATACGTTGATTTGTTGAATTAAATCTCAAGCCATTGAAAACTAATTAAATTTTTATTCAACGAAGTACTCAACAAATTTTAAAACATTGAATTTTGTTGAGCTATTGTTGAATAATCATAAACCTATTTTGTTGAATTGTTGAGTTTTGTTGAGTGTATAAAGCACACTTGATGAGATGGTTACATTCTTTATTCAACAATTCAACGAAAAAACAAATATATTAAACTCAGATAATAACATATGAATTGTAAGCAAGCAAATACTCAGATATCTATTAGAAATGTTTTAGAAAGTTTTTCTCTTTTCCCAAGCAAAGATAATTCTAAGTCAGCATTTTATTTTGCTTTTGATAGAGAAGAAAAAACACCCAGTCTCTTTGTCAATTTTGTAAAGAATATTGCTTTTGACTTCGGAACGGGAAAGAAATACGATGTAATCTCATTGGTTCAGGGCATCAAACAATGTTCTGTATCTCAAGCCTTAGAATATTTGTCTCAATTTAATTTTTCTTTTAAGGAGCAAATGTACAATATAACTAGGGATGGAAGTAAATATGAAATATTATCTATTTCAGAGGTTAAACACTACGCCTTAATTCAATATTTAAAAGAAAGAAGAATTGAAAATAACATTCACTTGCTTAAAGAAATCCATTATAAAATATCTAATAAAAAATATTTTGGAATTGGTTTCAAAAATGATGCTAATGGTTATGAAGTAAGGAATAAATATTCAAAAATTTGTATTGGGAGAAAAGACATTACTACAATAAAAAATAAATCAAACAATCTTCGGATTTTCGAAGGATTTATGGATTATCTTTCTTTTAAACAAATGGAAAAAGCTCTCAAAAAAGCACTATCAGATTATGTGATTTTGAATTCTGTTACAATGATTTTTAAACTTGAAAAAATCATTAAAAGTTATGAGAAAATAGAATTATATTTTGATAATGATGAGGCAGGAAATAGGGCAACAAATGAAGTTAAACGATTAAATCCTTATGTTGAAGATAATAGAATATTATATCAAAACTACAAAGATTTAAATGATTTTATAATGGGCAAAATCTCTTTGCTACAATATTAGTGCAAAAAGTACCCATTGTTTACAAAAAGCGAGAGTGGCTTAATGTAAAATGGGACTTTTTGGTTTTTTCCTATCGTCAAAAACATTCTAAAAACGCTAATAAATAAAAGAATGGAACAAGATTTTTTAACGAATTTCATAACAAAGATTCAACAAGAGCAAGAACAAAAAGATGCAGAAGAAAAAAGGAAAAATCATTTCAGAACTATTGGTAAAAAAGGTGGTTTAGCCAAGAAAAAATCTGCTCTTTTTTCTAAAACAATTTCTGCAAAACTCACTGAAAAAGAATTTGAAATTCTCAGAATAAAAGCAGAAAAACTAAACCTCAAAATCTCTAAATATGTTCGATTAGTTTTAACGGAAAAAGAATTGAAAGTCAATGAATTTAAAACCGATGAAGTGCTTTTATCTTATGGGAATAACTTTAATAGAATTAAGAATCTATTGCGAAATCGTGAGTTTTCAAGTTTAGAGAATAAGGCTGAGATTATGAGAGAGATAGAAGGAGTTACTAAATTGATTTACAATTATTTATACCAAAATAGAGTACGAGATGAATAATTCTGCAACAACGAGACGAATTTCCAAAATCGCTTTACAATACAATGGAAATGATAAAGGCACAGCTGAAATGGTATATTCCAGCAATTTGTTATCCGATACTGCTGAAAATCAATTCCAAGAGATGAAATCGGTAGCAGATCGAAATAAGAATGTAAAGAATTGGGCTTTAACGGGGTATATTTCTCCCGAGAGAAGTGAAGAAAATGAAATCTCTAATGAAGTTTTGGTAGATATTACCCTGAAAGCTCTACAAAAAGTTGGTGTTACAAAAGACAATCAAATTCGACTAGATATTCATAATTCTACAAAACACAAACATATTCATTTTGTAGTCAATAGAGTAAATACACATGGCCAAAATACCATAACGGCTCATAAAATAGGAGAATTATTTGGACAAGCTGTAAGAGAAATTTGTAAAAATATGAATCTTAAGACAGATGTAGAAATCAGTAAGGAAAAGAAAGAGAAAATGCTTGATAGTTTGCATCACTGTCTTAAGAAAGCTACTAATTTTGATGAATTGATTACTGAAATGGAGCAATTGGGATACGAAGTAATACTATCAGAAAATGTAAAAGTAGGTGTTTCAGGAATGCGAATTGTAAAAATCTCTGATATTAATACAGAAACAAAAAGAGAATATCCTGCTGGGTATAAACTCTCTGAAATTACTAATAAACTCAAAATGAAAGAAATTAAACAGATTTTGGAAAAAAATAGTTCAGTTCTAAAAACAGAAAAAGAAGAAATAAATAGGCCAGGAAGAAGGTTTTAAACTAAATGTAAAATTTAAAGAATATGAATGCAGAAAAACAAGAAATGGATAATGGTTTAGAATTACTAAACAAAGTCATAAAGAGCAATGAGAATAACATAGAAAAACTAACAGATGTAGTTTTTGTTTATGAAGATATTTTAGATTTAGTAGGTGAGTTTGAAAGCTCAGCTAGTTCACTAAATCATAGAATAAATAATTTTGAAACTTCATTTAAAGATATTTCTAAGCAAATTGAAAGCTCTACAAAATTTATTCCTAAGAATATTAAAACAGATTTATCTGAAAATACACTTTCAAGATTAGAACATTTCGAGAAGAAATCTAAGTCATTAAAATACTTACTGATAGGTAGTTTTAGTTGTTTGGGAATAGCAATTATTGTAATGTGTTTATCTTTTTATCTTTCTAAGCAATGGTACGATACAAGTATAAAGACCAAAGAAGAAATTAGAAGTCAAATTTTTAAAGAAATGAGAGCAGAAGGTAAAGAGTTTTATGACATAGAAGTATTTAATCGATTGAAAATGAATACAGAAATTATCAATAAATGGATTGATAGAAATCCAAAACAAGGAAACAATTTTTTAAAATTTAAGGAAGGGTATGAAGCGAAGTGATTTTTTTGAACTATATTATCGTTTATAATCATTTATTATTATATCTTTGCAAAATCAAACAGAAGATTGAATATATGAATCAAATTAAAGAGTTGCTGACCAAAAAAGAGCAAAGCAAACTTGGCTTGCTAAAAAAATGGTAAAAGTTTCAATATTATTAATGCTTATGTCTACAATCGTTACTAACCAAGCCTCAAAACCCTCTTCTAGATATTAGAGACAGTAGAGGTGGATGTGGAAAATTAATCATAAACAAAGAAAATAGATATGGCAAAGACAACAGAAGAAATGAGAGAACTTCTTTCTACAGAGCTTTTCCAAAAAGGAATTAAAGATAATCACATCATTGTCAATGAAATGATGACAATGATACAGTATAACTGTAAAAATAATACAAAACGCAGATTTCAAAATCCAGAGGAAGCAGTTCAAGCAGAAGCCTTTTTGAAACTTATTTATAAGTATAATTATTTGCCTCAGAACATTTCAATAAATGAGTCTGTGCAAATGGGATCTGAGACAAAAGAGGCTGACATTCTTGTTTACAATGACAGTAACAGCAAAATCTTGATTGTTGTTGAGTGTAAAGAAGAGAATATTAATGAGAGGCAGTTTCAGGTTGCTGTAGATCAGGCCTACAGTTATGCCCATGCCTCTGCTGCAAATTATGTATGGGTGACTTCCGGAATAAAAGACGAGTATTTCGAAATTGTCCGAGTGGCACCAGTTGAACGAATAAGCATAAGCGATATTCCTCAGCGAGATGGCAAGGTAAAACGTTTTAAGTACACTAAAGGAGACGTTGAACCAGAAAAGGGGACACAAGGAGATTTGATCCAAAAGTTTAAATCTGCTCATGATGCTTTAGGGGGGGGGGGGCATTAGCACCCACAACTGCATTTGATGAATTAGACAAGCTTATATTCTGTAAAATTTGGGATGAACGTTGGAGAGATAATAGCCCCAAGACTAAGGGTGAAGCATTTGATTTTCAGGTCATTTACTATCCTGAAGACAAGGAAGATAAATCTAATCTAAAGGCTAAAACTGAGCTGGAAAAACGAGTAAGAAGCTTATATGAACAAGGGAGGAAAAAGGACTCTGAAGTTTTCAAAGATGATATCAAGTTGGATAAGCACAAAATATTTACGGTAGTACAATATTTACAAGATATCAATCTTTCAAAAACTGATTTAGATGCCAAGGGATTGGCATTTCAAAGCTTTATGGGGGGCTTCTTTAGAGGGGATTTTGGACAATTCTTTACACCCAATACAATTGTAGATTTCATTGTTAAAACAATAGGTATCAGAAAAGACTATAAAGTTCTTGATACTTCTTGTGGTAGTGGAGGATTTCTTCTTCATGCCTTGAAAGCTATTCGTGATGAAGCTAATGAAATTTATGGTGATGATAGAGGTACATCATGGTTTAATTACTGGCATGATTTTGCAGAAAAAAACTTATTTGGAATAGAAATTAATGAGCAGATTTCTCGTGTAGCAAAAATGAATATGATTATTCACGACGATGGTCATACCAATATCATTACGAATGATGGTCTGAAGAGTAATCGCTCCATAGAGATTGAAAATCGGAACCTCAGCTTTATCGATAACTCTTTTGATCTGATTATGACTAATCCACCTTTTGGCTCTAAAATAAAAGCGGATGAAGTGAGCTACTATAAGGACTATGAGCTATTTGAGACCAATTTAGGCATTGCAAATACAAAGGAGCGAATCACGGATAATAATAGCAAGAAAAAATGGAGAGCATCTCAAAATACCGAAATACTATTCCTAGAAAAATGCCATAAATATCTCAAGGAAGATGGGTATTTAGCTATTGTTATTCCTGATGGAATATTAACTAATGCAACAAGTCAATTTGTTAGAGACTGGATGGTTGAAAAATTTCGTATTTGGGCTATTGTCTCTTTACCTCAACATACTTTTGCTCATGTAAAGGCAGGAGTCAAGTCTTCTATTCTTTTCCTTCAAAAACACCCCAGATCTTTGACTGAAAAGTTTGAAAAGACATTAGTAGAGATCAAGGCAAAAGTGAAAGGTGAAAAAGGATTGAATAAAGAGCAAAAAGAGGAGAAGATTTTGGATCTTTACAAAGAACAAATATTTCAATATTCCTCTGACTATGAAGTACTCATGGCAGAGGTTGAAAATATTGGCTATGATGCTACGGGTAAAAAGATAGGAGGAAACGAACTGCCAGAAGTATCTAATCGAATTAAAGAATTTATCCATGGAAACAAATAAGGTTAGAATATCAAGCTGTATTGCAACAAGAAGGTTAGATCCTATTTTTTATCGATGTGGAATATCTCGTTTTGGTAAAGTGTTTAAACTAACACGAGTGGGACTAGTAGTATCCTCCATGCAATCTGGTTTTGCAGCAGGAAAAGAGAATCAGGCAACAGCAAAAGACGGAGTAATTCAAGTTCGGCCAACTAATATTGATACAGAAGGAGAACTTATATTTGACAAAAATGTATATGTTCCAGCAGATGCTAATAGGCCGATGCTAATGAAGGAAGATATAGTATTTAACAATACAAATAGTCAAGAATTAGTAGGGAAATCGGCTATGATTAGGGAAAATAAATCACTATTTTTCTCAAATCATATCACAAGAATACGAGTGAATAAAAGCATGATAATCCCAGACTATCTGTGCATAATTTTAAATATTTATCAGAGGGAAAAGATATTCTTTTCAATTTGTACAAACTGGAACAATCAGTCAGGAGTAAATATTGAATTACTTAAGTCTGTAGAGATCCCTCTTCCACCACTGCTAACCCAGCAAAAAATAGTAGACATATACAACAAGGCAAAAAGGGAAAAACAAGAGAAAGAGAAAGAATCTCAACGGTTACTAGATGAAATAGATACATACTTACTTGCACAACTTGGAATAGAACTACCTAAAGAGGAGCAAAGAGAATTAACGTTCAAGGTTAAGGTATCAGCATTAATTGGTGCTAGATATAATCCTTTCTCATACAGTGCAAAAACAGCAATGCTACAAGAGCTGATAACATCTAGTCCTATAAAAAAGAAGCGGGTAAATGAAATGCTAGTTTTAAGTTCAGCGGGAGATTGGGGAATTGATGAAGATGAAGCAGATAGCAACGATTTTGTACGATGTTTAGTTATCAGATCTACAGAGTTTGACAATCAATATAATTTGAATTTAGATAGTTCCCGAGTAAAGTATAGAATGGTTAAGCGAGATAAATTAGAGAAGATGGATCTGCAAGAAGGAGATATTTTAGTCGAAAAATCGGGAGGAAGTGAAGATCAACCTGTTGGTCGAGTTGCTTTACTTACTTCTGATGTGTTGCAAGAAAGCACACTTGGCTATAGTAATTTTATTCATAAAATTAGGCTTGATAAAGCACAGGTAAATCCGGAGTATGCTTTTTACTTCTTAAGAACGATGTATCGTATTGGGATGACAGAATCTATGCAAAGTCAAACTAATGGCATACGAAATTTATCAATGTCAAGTTTTTTAAATCAACACCTTCTACTCCCTGATAATCAAGAGAATATCAATGAACAAATAAACCATAAATACGCTCAAGCAAGAAAAAATCAAGAGCAAGCAAAAAGGATTATACTAGAAGCAAAAGAACAGATAGAGAGAATAATACTTAGTTAGAATTTAGATATGGCAAAGTTAGAAGGAATTATATATAAAGCTTTTGGGAATTATGTTGTCTTACGGGGATTTGCTCCGATTGGAGATATTTCAGAAATATCAAAAAGACCAGATGCGTATCAAAGAAATGCAGATGAGCAACATAAAGTGGAAATAATTGAATACTTGAATGATTTGAACGCATATTTCCCAGAGGTTACACTAGCATGTAGAAGTGATCGGTATGATGAATTAATTGAAAGTATCGGCTCAGACAAAGAGGTGGGCAAAGATAATCAACAATATGTAAAGGGTCTAAGGGTTTTATCTGAAAGGCTCCCAATCGGGAGAGATCGAGCTAGACATGCATATCTTGAATTGAACAACCTGGAAGATGCGGAGAAATTAACAAGAGTAGATGGCAACCATAGACTAGAACCTTTTACTAGTGAGCTTTCTTGGTGGTATCAATTTTTTGATATACCTGAAGACATAAAAAACGAAACTGACAAAGAAAAGAAGGAGGGATGGATAAAATATCAAGCAGAACAGTATAGAAAAGAAATATCTAAAAAGATAATTCCTTTTACGGTTATAATATCAGACGCTAAAAATGCAAATAATTTTGAGGCAAAAATCTTCCATGATGTTAACTTCAGACAGTTGCCATTAAGGGAGGAAGCTAGCCTAAGAATCATATCAGACTTAAAAGCTTTTGACGATAAAGAAAAATTAGGCAAAGCGTATCCTTTAGCCTTGGAACTTATTGCTGTAGCTAAAAATAACACATTTGATAGTATTCATTGGCTCAAAAACAATGATAATATTGATGAGGATTATTATCGTACCGCTAGCCTAAGAATTATACAGTTACTCCTCAATAGAAAAACTATAATCGAGAAAGAATTAAAAGAAGAGAATGATAGGTTAAGTAAAAAAGGAGAAGAGGTTGCCAAAAATAAACTAGAATTAGAAAAACTTCAAAAGCAAGCCCAGTCTAGCCCTAAAAAAGCGTTACAGCAACAAAAGCAACAAAAGCAACAAAAGCAACAAGAGGAACAAAAGCAACAAGAGGAACAAGAGGAACAAAAGAATAAAATTCAAAGGTTAGAAAATGAAGGAAGGAATCTTGATTTTCAACAGCAGCATATAGAACGAAGAGTTAAACGACTTTCTGATTATCTAGAAAAGATCAATGATATAGCAAAAATCAAAAAGGCAATAAGTTCTTTAGAACATGTTTATGAGTCTTTTAAGGATTATGAATATGGTAATATTGCATTTTTATCAGCGATGGTGTATTATTCGCTTCTCGACAAAACTCAATTACAAGCATTTATACACTGGGCTGTTCGCAATGGAATTAATAAGGTCAATGAACCTGATGATCTTTCAAAAGATTCTGCTGAAAACTTGATAAAAATGTTTGAGCAGATATTTCAGTCAAAAAAGAATGAAGTGTTTGTATCTATGCAATTTGGGGACTCTCAAAGTGAACTAATATATGAAAAGATCGTACGAGCCATTGAGCAGTTTAATACTAAATACACGGGGATACACCTAAATGTTTATCCAATAAGAATTGATCGCACAGTAGAATCAAGTACCTACTCTATTCAAGATCGAATATTAGAAGCTATCAAGTCTTGTAGTTTAATTATTGCAGATCTGAGCAGTAAAAATATTAATGTATATCATGAAATTGGTTATGCAATGGGAGTTGCTCAGGCCAACAACTTACTTCCTAACATGATTCTTCTCTACAAAGAAGACACTGAATACAATGGAGGAAAACAAGATGTTGACAAGTTTGTTGGATTCAATCTAAGAAATCTCTCTCAATTGCGCTTTAAAGATTACAAGCAGTTGGTTGATGGGCTTATAGAGAGATTAGAAAAACATTATGAAGTGTAAGATTTTACAGTATGATTCTTTTTATGCAAAAGTCATATAATGATACTTGTAATTTATAGTTGTGGATATGGAAGGGAAATTACAATTAAGAAAACCAGAGAACTGGCAGGACTTTGAAAGATTATGTAAAGTCTTGTGGGGAGAGATTTGGGAATGTCCTGACACTATCAAACGTAATGGAAGACAAGGGCAAGCCCAGAGAGGAGTTGATGTTTATGGTATTAAAAAAGGGGAATGTGTTTATCGTGGCATACAGTGTAAAGGAAAAGATGATTATACAAATAGTCAATTGACAGAATCTGAAATAGATA
Source organism: Capnocytophaga sp. oral taxon 326 str. F0382 (assembly GCF_000318295.1). Taxonomy (NCBI): domain Bacteria; kingdom Pseudomonadati; phylum Bacteroidota; class Flavobacteriia; order Flavobacteriales; family Flavobacteriaceae; genus Capnocytophaga; species Capnocytophaga sp. oral taxon 326. The sequence goes on along the minus strand of NZ_KB291440.1, from coordinate 18,375 downwards.
ATGAGATTGCTAAGGCTCTTCTATTTACTCCTAAGTTAAAATCATTCTATTTTGCCACAACAGCAAATAAAGACGCCCACATAGAAGAATATATTAGAAATAAGAATTTAGAAAGTATATCTAATGGAGGATTTGAAATAGATATTTTTGCTTGGGAGGATATTGTTGATTTGATTGAGGCACACCGTAATACATACAATTGGTTTCTTAATAATTGTAGTTATAAAGATGTATCAGATGTTGAAGTTTTCATTGGAGGGGAGAAAGAATATACGATTTGTCCTGAATATTATCGTATAACTAGAGAATACTATCTTAAACCACAGAATATGTTTTCTATTTCACAAGAAGAATTAAGACTTTTAAAGACTAATACACAATTTATGAGTTTAAATAATGTTCTCAATCCACCATCAAAACATGATTATCGCTGGTGTACTATTCCTATTAGTATAACTAACACAGGAAAAACAGTTATTGAAAACTATAAATTAGAGGTTATCATTGAGTGGGATAAGGTAGATGAGATAAGTGATAAATTTCATTATTTAAATAATATAATGATGGATCAAGCTGCAGTTGCTCGAATCAATGCAAGTCGAGAAGCAAAAAGAGAAGTCTTTCATTCTACAGAATATTGTGATGTCATAGAATATCGTCCTAAAGACCCTGTCTTAGTTCAATCTGATCACAGGGCTTTTAAAATTGCAATAAAACCTAAGGATAATGTACAATCAATAAAGGTTATGTGGGTTCTTTATTCACGTAACTACAAAAAAGAAGGAGAACTCTTATTGAATGTTGAACCTAAATTTGAGGATAAAAAGGAAAAAGTTGAAGTAAATAATATTGATGAATTAAAGGAAAATGAAGTGATTATTTTACCAAAGATAATCGAAAAAAATACAAACAATTGATGATAATCAATTTTATCTCTTTTAAAATGAACTTTCGATAAAATTAAGAGGATATCTGAAAAGTTTTATATTGTAGGGGCGATTTACAAATTGCCCCTACAATATAACTAAATGTTATTGATTATCAATATAATAAAATTTACCAAAGACTTAAACTTTGGAGAAATATGTAGCGCTATCATACTTTTAGAGACTTTTCGGACAGTTCCGAATAATGGTTCCCTTAGAAACTAATAGTAACTATAAATGTATTCTAATAATTTCACTATCAGGTATTTCCCTTTGAAAACCTTCTGTGTATTTAATTTCTTTTAAAATATAATTGATAATATAAAAAATGACGTAATTTTGTTTTTTTTAAAGCGTTAGAGTTGTTGTTATTTTTTACAATTACAAACAAATCTTTTGTTTTGCTTTTTTATTTTTTGAATTTTTCAACTAGTTAGTTGAATTACCTTAAGTATGAATAGAAAGATATTATATATGAATCCAGAAACTAATCGTATAGAATACAAACAAGAACTTATAGATGATTTGGAGAAAGAGGTAGTCGCTTTTCTGAATTATCAAGAAGGAGGGATAATTTATATTGGAATTGACAAGAAAGGAAAGGCTGTGGATATCTTTGACATTGATGGGGATATGCTTAAAATCAAAGACCGACTAAAAAATAATATTATGCCTTCTTGTATGGGTTTGTTTGATGTATCTGCACAAATTATAGATTCAAAAAATGTGATTAAAATCACATTGGCAAGTGGTACTGAAAAACCTTACTACATCAAGAAACTTGGGATGTCGGAAAAGGGTACATTTATTCGTATCGGAACGGCTGCCGAGCCAATGCCTATAAAAATGATAGAGTCTCTGTTTGCCAAACGCACTCGTAACTCAATTGGTAAAATCAAGTCTCCAAACCAAAATCTTACTTTTGAACAACTCAAAATATATTATGAAGGTTCAGGAAAAGAGCTAAATCAGCAGTTTGCACCCAATTTGGAACTTCTTACTGAAGAAGGACAATACAATTATGTAGCATATCTATTAGCTGATACTAATGGAATATCTGTAAAAGTTGCAAAATATGATGGTTTGGATCGTGTTGACTTGATCGAAAACAACGAGTATGGGTATTGTTCATTGATAAAAGCAACCAAGCAGGTATTGGATAAGATAGGAGTAGAAAATAAGACATTAGCAAAAATCACACCCAAAGAACGAAAAGAAACTAAATTATGGAATCCCGTTGCCTTGCGTGAAGCTGTAATTAACGCCATTGTTCATAACGATTATACCTCTGAAATACCACCCAAATTTGAGTTCTTTGATGACAGAATTGAGATTACCTCATTTGGTAGTTTGCCACAAGGCATGACAGAGAAAGAGTTTTTTGAAGGTTATTCGGTACCACGCAATAAAGAGTTGATGCGTGTATTTAGAGATTTGGATTTAGTAGAACATTTGGGTTCTGGTGTCCCTCGTATTCTAAGAAGCTATGGAAAAGAATGTTTCAAGTTTACAGAGAACTTTTTACGAATGATATTTCCCGCTACCGAGCAAGTCACCGAGCAAGTCACCGAGCAATTCACCGAGCAAGTCGAAGATTTGATTAAAATACTATCCAAAGAGATGGATAGACAAGAAATACAAGATATGTTGGGGCTTTCTCACAGGGAACACTTTCGAGCAAAATATTTAAAACCTGCATTGGAACAAGGATTTATTGAAATGACTATTCCTGACAAACCTAATAGTAGGTTACAAAAATATCGACTAACCATCTTGGGAAAACAGTTAAAAAACAAACTATAAACTTAGATCACTAGTGTCTCATTAATAAAATATTTTATTAATGAGACACTAGTGATTATCCACCAGAACTTAAAAAAATATGTTTATTATACAGACAATTTCTATCTAAAAGCTAACAAAATAGCCTTACTGTATAAGAATAGGTAGCAAGTTGAACTATTTTTAGTGAATAAAGCAATATCCCAAGGTAAAATCTTTTGAGGAACATCCGAAAAATGCTGTTAGAATCCAGATTTATATAGCTATTATCACTTATTTCTCAATAAATATTATCAAAAACGACTTAAAACTTAAAGGAACTATTATCGAAACTATGCGCATAATAGAAATTCTTCATTTATAGACAACTCTATTATGAAGTTTTTCTCATCTTGCAAGAGGTAAGAAATTATCAAAAATATACAATTAGAATTTATTTTTTTTAACATCAACATTTTATTAATAAACACCAATAGCTTTATTACTAAATCACGATATAAACTAACTCAATAATAAGCAAGATAAGTAATGAAACATAAATTTTATCATAATCTAAAGGGAGATAATATGCTTAAGTATCTCTCTTTTTTGTCCGTGCAGCAGGAAAATTCCAGTTTCTGCTATAGATTAGAAACTGCCTTAATTGAAGCTTATTTGATGTGGAGACAGGGAAAATATAACTGTTCCCTCATTGATAAAATTCTTGAGCATGGCAATCCTCAGTTTGAAGATCCGCAAGAGAGATTGTTTGTTGAAACTGTAAATACTCCGATTGGTTCTTACAAGGTATTCTCTGCGTTCTATTTGACTCATAAGTATCTTCTCAGCCAATTATTGTTTTTGGCTCATAAGGAAAAGATATATCAAAGTAAATTGGCAATTGTCTATGCAATTTTGGAAATATCCAATGAAATAGCTAATAGGTATAATTATGATCGGAATGTATGTGGTAAATATGATGCAGAATCAGTTTATACCTCAAACTACAAGGAATATGGAAAGTGTGGATCATATAACAGTTTTAGCAAAACTGAGGTAAGCTCCATCTTGGCAAAATACCAAGTTGAGGAAAAGCATCTACAACCATTGTTGTTATGCCTGAAGAGGAAAGAGTACGAAAAAGAATTATCTCAATTAGGGCATAGCGATACGTTCGAATTGCATCCGTTCTTAAAACTTGATAATGGCGAATATTTGGTTATGTTTCCGGCTAATCTCTTAAGGCTAGCCTACAGATTGTGCTATGGCATTCTTGTAAAAGAACTGGGAGAGAAAACATTCCTATCGTTAATCGAAAAAGAGATGATCCAAGAAACTGGATTTCTCTTGCAAAATGGTTATGGATCATTTATAAGACAAAATAATTACCAAGACACTCCTTTTCTTTGGTTCCGTTTTGATGAAGACAAGGTTGCCAATGTTGCAATCGTTTTAGCAGATAAGAAAGCAGATCGAGAGCAGGCAGTTAAAGATTCAGAGACAGCTATAAAACAAGAATTTCCTTCCAAAAACATATTCACGTTCATGGTTACTCAAGAGATGGCAGAGGAAGGTCTGTTTATGACCTTTAGTCGTGATGTGACGCGTTTCTCTGTTGAGGAGCTGTGGATAGTGATGGGACAGGATAGAATGAATCTACTGAATTTATATTATTATGATCAAGATAAACTAGATCTAAACTTTTCACCTTTTACCCAAGAAATTGATAGATTTGCATACTATTGTTCTAATAATTATACATTCTATCGGGATGAAATGCCAGATATCATGTCCGTGGAAATAGGTTATGCTCTATCAATGAGTGAGATATATTTGTGTAGACATGATGAGCATATAGTTCAATATGCACCACGAGGATGCCATGTTATGGTTAAGCACTATGCAGACATTCCAAAGCAGATTCCTATATACTCAACTTACATGATAGTAAAGGACTTACTCATGCTTCAGCTACGAAATCGTGAATTGTGGATTCATTTGGATTGCAAAGACGATTTTCGCATATTTGGTAGAGAAGCAACCATCGCGTTGATGAATTGGGTATATGCTCTTGAAAAAAAAATGGGAATTGACAGTATTAGTAATACTCTTCATGTAGAATTATTGATTTTGCCAGGTCGTGACTACGAGTGGGAAAAGATAGATGACAATACTATGAAATTTTGTGTACCGGAAGAAATAATGAGTTCGGATGCTTCAACTTTGGAGAGAGATTTAATGTGTCAATTTTTTAAGGCAGTACAGGATTGTGGTTTTACTACATGCGAGAGTTTGCCTGATAATGCCTTGATGGTGTTTGATTCTGCACCAGGCAGGTTTATCCAGATTGGTAAAAGTGAAAATGTTACCGTTATAGACGAAAAAGATGGTGTAGATTCCTGCTATTACGTAAATTCAAGATATTGTGATAAGGTCCTGTCAGAGATAGCGGATTTCCTAAGCATGAAGGGAGTAGAACAGACTTTTGATTTTGCGGAGTCGAGGAAGATCATGATTCGAGTATCTGATTATATCCTTGCCGAAGTGAAAAAACTGTTGGCAGAGATGGATACCCAACTACTTCTTACAAATCTGCTCGAACTCCATCATGCCATGATATATTGGTCGAAGCTTACACAACAAAGGTACGAGTCATTAAGCAAAGCCTATTCTTTTTTGGATGCGACATTTGATAATCAGCTTGATTATGTCAATGAATATTCTGAGATGAATACGTTAACACAAGGTATGATTGAAACTATTGTTCTGAATGGTATTCATAATACAGGAAGAAAGCCCAGATTAGATAAGTTGGATCGCCTGTTTGCTCTTATGCACTTTAGCTTGAACATGGGTGTATATATGGATCAATTAGGAGAAAAAATAAAAGGTTCAGAGTTGACAATTCTAAAAAATGGAAGACTGGTAATGCCAAGACCTATAATTAATAAACTCAATGCCTATTTTTATAGGCTAAGAGAGTTGTCAATGAGAAATCCAGAATTGTACACAAAATTACATAATCTGATGCCAACATTCTCCATCAATACAAATGATGAAATATTTATAAAGGCTTATAAAGCGCAATTCGGCATCTCATTTGAGAAGTATTGTAAGATACTAACGGCTTCAATTGATTATGCTAACGATAATAATAAACCAGTAATGGTGTTACCGGAGGAAAAGTTTTTTGAGAAAGTATGTGCCGGCATATTTGATGAAGAAGAGGAGAAAGCATTCATGGCAAACTTTGTCCTTACGAAAGATCTCAATAATGGTGATCTTAAGTTTAGCGACAAGTGGGTTCAGAGGTTTAATCGTCCTGTACAGATTACAGCAAGACCTTGGATACTCTTTGAGGGCAACATCTATTATTCAACTAAAACACTTTATGAGAGTTGGATGATTCGAGTAGAACGATTGAATAATGGAACTGTGGTTAATACAACCCAAGAAATGCAGGCTTTTGTATCTAAGGTGAATAATAAAAAAGGTCATGAGTTTACCCTAAATCTAAAGAGATTATACGATAGTTTATCTCTGGATTATTTATATGTTGGTGCCGATGTCGAGATTATGCCGGGGAAACCTCTTGATGCTGATAAGAAACTTGGAGACATTGATGTTCTGCTAATAAACCAAAAGGCCAAGCAGATTATTTGTATTGAGGCAAAGAATTTCTCGGAGAGTAGAACAGCATACGAATTGATACTGCAGAACCGAAAAATTGTGACTAAAGAACTTTTCCATGTGATTGATAGAGATATGTGGTGCAAGGATAATGTTGACAAGTTCAAGTTTTACGTACCAGAAGTTGATGCCCAATACTCTGTCAAGACAATATTCTTGACGTATCACGAGAATGCATATAAATACTTTGAACATGATCAAGTAAATGATATTACTTTCCTCTCTACTATAGATATCGTGGCAGATCCTATGATTGTATTTACATAAAAAATATACTATAGCAAAGTAATTTGCATGAATGAGAAAACTCAGTAGTTTGTACAACCATAAATAGAGGAATACATAACAAGCAATGAATATTATTCAGTAGAATGAGAACGTCGATACTTCCCAATTTTTATTGATTGGCAATATTAAGAGCATTTACACCCTTATTTGTACCATAAAATTATAAATTATTGATTTTCAACATTAGTTGTTTTTGAAAAAGTAAAATAGTCCGTAGCACGGACAGGTAGATAATAAAAAAACTAGTAATGGGTGTGTTTTTTGCAAAAAACTGAATATATTTTCTTGTTTATCTCAGGTTTTTATCTACCTTTGCACCCAAAATAAGACCAATATGGAGGATTTTAGAATACAGAAAGCTATAGACCACCTAAACTCAATTTTAGTAGAGGGAGAAAGCCTGATTGCAGTTGCCGAACAACATCGCCTTTTCACAATTTTTCCTATTTTGACAGGTGGCGGCACACAGTTTTTTATTAAAAGAAGAGACTTGATAGCTGTTACTACAGGGCGTTTCATCCGGATGAGACGCAACTTGCTCGGAGGCTATTCACTAAGCGATTTGCGTTGGCAGGATATTGATGAGGCATCGTTTTACAGAGGTATCTTTGCGGCCGACTTGACCATAACAAAGTATACTTCTACAGATATTACTATCGACAAAAATGAGAGTATGCTGTATTTCAAATTAGTAGGTTTTGACATAGAAAAGACTCAAGAAATCTATAAATACATACAAAAACAGGAGCAGGAATGGCGCGAGAAACGACGGATAAGAGGTCTAGAAGAGCTTAGAGCAAAATCAGGAGGTATTAATAGCAGTGTGTCCCCCCAAGGCTTTGTAAGCTCTACCGAAACCAACAGTACAAGAAGTGTTTCAGAACGCTTGGCTGAGCTGAAAAAAATGTACGACCAACAGTTAATTTCAGATAGCGAATACCAGAATTTAAAAGCTAAAATTATCAGTGAATTGTAAAAAATAACTATTTAACCTATTGATTATTAACGGAAAATAAATAGAAAGAGCAAAAATAGTATGTTTTGAGCAAAAAAAGTTTTGCTATTTCAAAAAATAGTTATACCTTTGCGCCCTGAATATAAATAACACATTAATAAATAGAGAAAAAAAATGGCAAGAGTTTGTGACTTAACAGGCAAAAAAGCATTGGTGGGCAACAATGTGTCGCACGCAATGAACAAAACTAAACGTAAATTTAATGTAAACCTCCGTACAAAACGTTTCTTCATCCCTGAAGAGAATCGTTGGATTACCCTCAAGGTTTCAGCAGCTGCAATTAAAACTATCGATAAAAAAGGTATCTATGCAGTGCTACAAGAAGTAGAACGTAACGGATATATTAACTAAATTTTAAAACAATACTAAAATGGCTAAAAAAGGAAATAGAATTCAGGTTATTTTGGAGTGTACTGAGCATAAAGAATCTGGTCTTCCAGGAACTTCACGTTACATCACTACCAAAAACAAAAAAAATACACCCGATAGATTAGAGCTTAAAAAGTTCAACCCTATCCTTAAAAAAGTAACTGTTCATAAAGAAATTAAATAATTAAAACGTTATGGCAAAGAAAACAGTAGCAACCCTACAAGGTAAATCTAAAAAGCTTACTAAAGCTATCAAAATGGTGAAATCACCTAAAACAGGTGCTTACACTTTCGTAGAAAGCGTAATGGCTCCTGAACTTGTTGATGAATTTTTGAAGAAGAAATAATTAAATTTTCTCTATTTTTATCATATCTAAAAAAGCTGTCGTGAGACGGCTTTTTTGCATATATAAACTTTTTTATTACCTTTGCACTCATATCTAAATATATACAATAAGTTATGGCATTCCAATTTCTAAAAAATATCTTTTCTAAAGAAAAGAAAGAAACTTTAGATAAAGGCTTAGAAAAATCTAAAAATAGCTTCTTCGACCGTTTAGGAAAAGCGGTTATGGGAAAATCTAAAGTAGATGATGAGGTGCTTGATGACCTCGAAGAAGTACTCATTGCCAGTGATGTAGGCGTGAATACTACACTTAAGATTATTGACCGTATTGAGGCGCGTGTGGCTAAAAATAAGTATTTAGGCACTTCCGAACTTAATACCATTCTTCGTGAAGAAATAGCAGGTCTCCTTTCCGAAACACATACCGGTGAGGCAACTGATTTTGTCCTCCCAGCCGACAAAAAACCTTATGTGATGATGGTAGTAGGTGTGAATGGCGCTGGTAAAACCACTACTATAGGTAAGCTCGCAAGTCAGTTTGCTAAAAAAGGCTTGAAAGTAGTATTAGGTGCTGCCGATACTTTCCGTGCGGCTGCAATCGACCAATTGCAAGTATGGGCTGACCGCACAGGGGTACCAATGGTCAAACAGCAATTGGGGAGCGACCCAGCTTCAGTAGCTTACGATACGCTAAGCTCTGCCGTAAAACAAAATGCCGATGTGGTAATTATAGATACAGCAGGACGCTTGCATAACAAAATCAACTTGATGAATGAGCTCTCTAAAATCAAACGCGTGATGCAAAAAGTATTGCCTGATGCTCCTCACGAAGTACTCTTAGTGCTCGATGGTTCTACAGGACAAAATGCTTTTGAACAAGCCAAAGAATTTACCAAAGCTACTGAAGTTACAGCTTTGGCTGTTACCAAACTCGATGGCACAGCTAAAGGCGGTGTTGTAATAGGTATTTCTGATCAGTTTCAAATTCCTGTGAAATATATAGGAGTAGGGGAGGGAATAGACGATTTGCAAATCTTTAATAAATACGAGTTTGTAGATTCCTTCTTTAAAGAATAATAACTTTTTTGATAAATAAAAAGAATCATTTTACACATTTTCTTGCGAAAGTCTCAAGATTTTCAAAAGACACATATAATGTAGAATGATTCTTTTTTAGCTTTAAAAAAATAGACTTTATTTTTTTGTAAAGAATTATTCGTATATTTGTCGCCAATTTAATAAAACTAACTAATATTATTTAGATATGTCAAACGACATCCGCATTCGAAAAGGGTTGGACATACATTTAGAAGGAGAAGCTGATAAAACTACACAACAGCTTCCTCTTGCTGCTTTGTATGGCATCAAACCCAGTGATTTTCACGGTGTTATTCCTAAGCTTTTATTGCGTGAGGGTAATGAAGTGAAAGCAGGTGAAGCACTGTTCTTTTCAAAGAGTGATGAGCGTGTTTTGTTCCCTTCTCCAGTAAGTGGTACTATCAAGGAGATTGTACGGGGTGAACGTCGTAAAGTGTTGGAAATACACATTGCACCAGCCCAAGAACAAACCTTCAAAGACTATGGAAAGAAAAATGTAAACGAGATGCAGGGCGAAGACATCAAGGCTCACCTCCTTTCTTCAGGTTGCTGGCCTTTTATCAAACAACGCCCTTACGACGTGATTGCCAATCCCGACGGAAAGCCTAAAGCTATTTTCGTTTCGGCTTGCAAAACCAATCCGCTCGCTCCCGATTACGACTATGTGCTTAAAGGTAAAGAGCAAGCACTGCAAACAGCTCTTACTGCCTTGTCTAAACTTACTACAGGTAAAGTACACGTGTCTGTTTTCAAAGACAGCTCGTTGTCGCCTTTCCGCAACCTTAAGGACATCGTAGTGCACAATGTGTCTGGACCTCACCCTGCTGGGAACGTCAGTACTCAAATTGCACAGATTAGTCCTATTAACAAAGGTGAGGTGGTATGGGTAGTAACTCCTCAAGATTTGGTGGTGATAGGAGAACTCTTCTTAACAGGTAAAGTGAACCTCACCCGTACATTAGCTCTTACAGGTTCGCGCATTGAGAAACCTCACTATGTTACAGCCCTTGCTGGTGCTCAAATCAGTGGCGTCGTAGGTAGCCAAGTAAAAGATGTGGTTGCAACCCGTATTATTAGCGGCGATGTGCTTACTGGTACTAAGGTGAGCGAAACAGGCTTCTTAGGTTTTTACGACGATCAAATTACAGCAATTCCCGAAGGAAATGATTATGATTTGTTCGGTTGGGCAAAACCAGTAGCCAACAAGATTTCGCTTACACGTTCGCTTACTTTCTCTTGGTTAAATCCTAAGAAAAAGTACGACCTCAATACCAATACCAATGGTGAACAACGTGCTTTTGTGGTAACAGGTATGTACGAAGAGGTTTTCCCATTGGATATTTATCCGATGCAACTGCTTAAAGCCTGCTTGTATAAGGATTTAGACGAGTTGGAAAACTTAGGAGCTTACGAAGTAGCACCTGAAGATTTTGCCCTTACTGAATTTGTGTGTGTGTCTAAACAACCACATCAGCAAATCATCAGAGATGGACTTGATTTAATGATGGCAGAATTAGGCTAATAGCTTATAAAAAAGAATTTTATCTTTTTAACGATGAGATACACAGAAGAACAATACAAAACACAATTTGAAGAAGAAGATGCTGTAGGGTGGGACGCTATAGATGAGGCTTTATTGAAGGTTTATCCTGAGCAAGAACCTCGCCACTATGGCACTATTCTAAAATATATGTTGGGAGGAGAAGACCCACTTGATGGTATTAGTATCTACGACAACCACAAGCAAATTTTCCACCGTCATATAGTTTCTTACGGAATGAGTGAGTTGTATTATTCTCCTGAAAGTGCTGAAAATGAATTTAGTGGATGGGGGTTTGAGTTTACTTTTCGCGTGGTACCTTTTGAAGGAGATAAAGATGCGGAGGGTACTAAAAACGAACCTTTTTGGGTTATGAATATGATGCAGAATTTAGCTCGCTATGTATTCGATAGCAAAAAATGGTTTGAAGCCTATCACTTTATTCCAGCTAATGGGCCTATACGTTTGGAGAGTGATACCAAGTTAGTAGGGATAGCCTTTGCCCCCGACCCTCAGTTAGGTACAATTGAAACCCCTAATGGCGAAGTAGCTTTTTTGCAAATGGTAGGTATCACTCAAGAAGAATTGGACTGGCTTTGGCAAGAACCCAAAACCTATAAGGTGGAGGAGCTTATCAATAAGATGCGAGAGGACAATCCTCTGCTCATCACCGATTTAAAAAGAGAAAAGTCTTATGTATAAACACCTAAAATTATAGAAAAAGTAACAGTTTTTAAATAATTGAAAAATGTCTAATTATTACAAACCTTCAGGCAAATTCTCTCCAATATCATTCGTATACTTATTATTGGTATGTGTGATAGCAATGCCTATATTAGCAACTATCTATGCATACTTAATATGGTATATTCCATTTGTGTATATCAACTTTTTAATTACTGCTGGTTTAGGCTTTGCTATAGGTATTGCTGTTTGGCAGATAGTAATTAAACTGGGTAAAGTCCGCAACTATGGGCTTGCAATTTTGTTAGCTCTTATTGCTGCACTTGCTGCTTATTACTTCCAATGGGTGGTATGGACTAATTTAGTACTTACTTCAAGTGGTGAAGAATCACAACTTTTATACTTGTTATCCAATCCTTTTGACCTTTTCCAGCTGATAGGATTTATCAACGAAAATGGAACTTGGAGCTTTAAAGGTGCGGTAGTGAGTGGAACTTTTCTTACTATTATTTGGATAATAGAGCTTTTAATTATCATTGGGGTAGCCATATTTATAGCAATACCTCATTCTAAGCATCCTTTCAACGAAACTCTTGACGAGTGGTTTGAAGAAGTAGAATTACCTGCTTTTTCTTATATAGAAAATGCAAGTAGCTTCAAACAACAAGCAGAGCAAGGTAATTGGGAGCAATTAGAACCTATGATTCAAAGAAGTAGCAAAGAGCAAAGTCATAGCGTTTTCACTTTGTTTGCTTCAGGTAATGAATATTACCTTTCAATAACTAATGAAAAAGCTAAAGTAAACAACAAGGATAAAGTAGAGTTTGACTCTGATAATTTTATAGTACATCTGCGTATTGACAAAACTGTTTACGATATGCTGAAAGCAAAAGCTTAAATTAAAATGGCAAGACCCACAACGAAACAAGATTTAGAGTTTTTAGCTAAAGAAAATTACCAAAAGTTACTTTCTTTGATAGAAACACTACCTGAGGGGCAGCGAGAAGACTCCTTCCCAGAAGGTACAATGAATAGAAATATTCGCGATGTTATAGGACACTTATATCATTGGCATTTATTATTCCTAAATTGGTATGAGGTAGGAATGCGAGGTGAAAAACCTAAAATACCCAAAGAGGGTTATACTTTTTCTGATACTCCTAAACTCAACCGAGAAATATGGGAGCAATGTCAAAAAGTATCACTTGCTGAGATACTCTCACTTTTTGAAGCTTCTCATAATAAAGTGTTCCAACTTATACAGAGACACTCAGATGAAGAGCTTTTTACCAAAAAGATGTATCATTGGACGGGTACGACCTCACTCGGCTCTTACTTAGTTTCGGCAACATCAAGTCATTATGATTGGGCTTTAAAACTAATTCGCAAATCAATAAAAAGAAATAATTAACTTATTCATTAAGAAAATGAGTTTAAAAAGTAAATTAAATACATTAAAAGAAAAGTATAAAGGAACCAAGATGGAGACAACTTTCAATGCGCTCCACACTTTCCTCTATACGCCTAATGAGGTAACTCACGGAGGTACCCATATTAAGGCTGCCGACGACCTAAAACGAACAATGAATATGGTGGTTTTAGCACTCATTCCTTGTTTGATTTTTGGTATTTTCAATGCAGGTTACCAGCACGAAGTGGCTTTTGGTCACTTAACGCATCCTGCTGAAGGCTTAGCTTTCTGTAGTGGTGATTTTTGGAGCTGGACAAACTTCTGTATTGGTTTTATTAAAGTACTTCCTTTGGTAGTAGTGTCGTATGTAGTAGGTTTGGGCATTGAGTTTATCTTTGCTACTATCCGCGGTCACGAAGTAGAAGAAGGATACTTGGTAACCGGTATGTTAGTACCACTTATCGTTCCAGTAGATATTCCTCTTTGGATGCTTGCTGTAGCAGTAGCTTTTGGAGTAATTATAGGTAAAGAAGTATTCGGTGGTACAGGTATGAATATCTTGAACCCAGCACTAACTATTCGTGCGTTCTTATTCTTTGCTTACCCAACATCTATGACGGGTGATAAAGTATGGGTAGAAGGAGCTGTACAACGCGCTAAAGACATAGCTGCTGGCGCTAATTTAGATGCTGTTTCAGGAGAAACTATCTTGGGTAACTTGGCACAAGGGCACCCTATTCACTACACCGATTCTGACCTCCTTTTCGGGTTTATTCCAGGTTCAGTAGGTGAAACTTCTACTATCCTTATCCTCTTAGCAGGTTTATTCCTTATCTATACCAAAATCGCTTCTTGGCGTGTAATGGTGAGTATGTTTGTAGGCGCTTGGGTAATGGGTGCTATCTTCAACGTTTTAGCACCAAGTATGGTAGGCACTTCTTTCTACGCTATTTGGAGCGTACCAGCTTATCAACACTTGCTCATTGGAGGTTTGGCTTTCGGAGCTGTATTTATGGCTACCGACCCAGTTACAGCAGCACAAACGAATACTGGTAAGTATATCTATGGGTTCTTAGCTGGTTTTATTGCTATTGCTATCCGTTGCTTCAACCCTGCTTACCCTGAAGGGGTAATGCTCGCTATCCTATTAATGAACGTATTGGCTCCTACTATCGACCACTTCGTAGTACAAGCTAATGTATCTCGTCGTAAAAAACGTTTAAAAACAGTTACTAAAACCGCATAAATTATGGCAGTAAAAACAGAAAGTAATTCGTATACAGTGATTTTCGCCATTATAATGGTGGTAATCGTAGGAGCTTTGCTCGCTGGTATTTCGTCAGCATTGAGCAGCGATATCAGTAACAATAAAAAGTTAGAAAAGAAACAAAACATCCTCTACGCTATGGGTGTAAATCACAACCAAGGTGAGCTCGGAGGAGGTAAAGTAGAGTTTCTTTCTACAACTGATGCTGAAAAAGAGTTCCCTAACTATGTGAAAGAACAATACCTTATCAAAGGGAATACCGCTGAAAAAGTAGAAGGTGCTAATGACCTTATCAACTTCAACGGTCATCGTGAAGGTTTGCCTCTTTATGTAGGTGAAAAAGATGGAACTACCCTCTACATCATTCCCGTAAGCGGACGTGGTTTGTGGGATGCTATTTGGGGATATATAGCCGTAGATAAAGACCTTATCGTACGTGGCGTTTTCTTCGACCACAAGGGAGAAACTGCTGGTTTGGGAGCTAATATCAAAGAACGTTTCTTTATGGACGACTTTATTGGGGAACATTTATTGGATGCTACTGGTAACTTCCAAAGCATTCAAATTTCAAAAAGCAATGGTGACCCTGAAAATAAACGTAAAGAAGATGGGAAAATAGATGCTATTGCAGGAGCTACCCTTACTGGTAATGGAGTGCAAGCAATGATACGCGATGGCATAGAGCCTTATATATCCTATATTAAAAGTTTAAACAAATAAGAGACTATGGGACTATCAAAAAAAGATACAAAATTAGTAACCGACCCTCTATGGGATAATAACCCCGTAACGGTACAAGTATTAGGAATTTGTTCAGCTTTAGCGATTACAGCCCAATTGAGAGCCGCTATCGTAATGAGCCTTTCCTTTACCTTTGTACTTGTAATGGGTAATGTAACCATTTCTTTACTTAGAAATGTAATACCACCTAAAATCCGTATCATCGCCCAGCTAATTGTAGCAGCTGCTTTGGTAATCGTGGTGGACTTTGTACTGAAAGCTTATGTGTACGACCTTAGCAAACAGCTATCGGTATATGTAGGGCTTATCATCACCAACTGTATTTTGATGGGACGCTTTGAGGCATTTGCTTTAGGGAATCCTCCAGGAAAATCGTTCTTAGATGCTATTGGTAATGCAGGAGGTTATTCTATTGCTTTGCTTATCGTCGCCTTCTTCCGTGAACTGTTAGGTTCAGGCACTTTGCTTGGTTTCCAAGTATTAGGAGACCCTATTAAGAAAACAGGTGTATATGCTTGGGGCTATGAAAACAACGGTTTTATGTTGTTAGCACCTATGGCATTAGTAACTTACGGTATAGTAGTGTGGGTGCAACGTTCACGCAACAAAGCCTTGATAGAAGACAGTCATTAATCATTTAAAAAGAAAAGAAAATGTTAGAATATTTAACACTGATTTTTAAATCAATATTCGTTGAGAATATGATTTTCGCTACCTTCTTAGGTATGTGTTCGTACTTGGCTGTATCTAAAAAAGTATCTACTGCCATAGGCTTAGGAGCTGCTGTTATTTTTGTACAGACTCTTACCGTACCTATGAACTACTTGTTGAACCAGTATATCCTCAAAGAAGGTGCTTTAGCTTGGTTAGGTCCAGAGTATGCTAATTATGATTTGAGCTTCCTTACCTATATCTTGTTCATTGCCACTGTAGCTACGATGGTGCAGTTGGTAGAGATTATTGTAGAGAAGTTTTCTCCATCGTTATATAACTCGTTGGGTATTTTCTTGCCTTTGATAGCCGTAAACTGTGCTATCTTAGGGGGGTCACTCTTTATGCAATCACGTGAGGAAACTATTCACTCTTTTGGTCTTTCAGTAGCCTACGGGTTCAGTTCAGGATTGGGATGGGCTATCGCTATCTTAGCGTTGGCAGCTATCCGTGAGAAAATACGTTATTCACACGTACCTGCACCCTTGCGTGGCTTGGGTATCACCTTTATCACTACAGGGCTTATGGCTATCGGCTTTATGAGTTTTGGTGGTATGCTTACAGGTGGTAGCAGCAAAAAGGAAGCTAAAGAAGCTCCTAAACAAGAGACTACTATCCAACAAGAAGTTAAAACTGATAAATTAGCTCATAACACAAAAGATTTAAGCAATGATATTAGCAAGTGAAATATTAACAACTATTACGGTAACGGTAATAGGATTATTGGTAATAATCCTGCTGTTAGTAGCTATTTTGCTTTACGTAAAACAGAAACTAACCCCATCGGGACCTGTGAAAATTACAATTAATAAAGACAAAGTAATTGAAGTGCCTATCGGCGGTTCATTGCTTTCTACTTTGGGTAACGAGAAGATTTTCTTGCCATCAGCTTGTGGTGGTAAGGGTTCTTGTTTACAATGTAAATGCCACGTATATGAGGGAGGAGGAGAGGCTCTTCCTACAGAAACGCCTCACTTTACAAAGAAGGAACTCAAAGAAGGTATGCGTTTAGCTTGCCAAGTGAAAGTAAAACAAGATATGCAAATAGGCGTGCCAGAGCAAGTGTTTGGTATCAAGAAATGGGAAGCTACTGTAGTGAGCAACTATAATGTGGCTTCGTTTATTAAAGAGTTTGTGGTAGAACTCCCAGAGGATATGGACTACAAACCAGGAGGATACATTCAGATTGAAATTCCTGCTTGTGAAGTGAAATATTCTGATATTGACATCACTGCACACCCTAAAGAACACCCAGGAGAGCCTGATAAGTTCAGAATGGAGTGGGATAAGTTTAAGTTATGGCCTCTTGTAATGAAGAATCCAGAACCAGCAGAGCGTGCTTACTCTATGGCTTCCTATCCAGCAGAGGGACGTCGTATAATGTTGAATGTGCGTATCGCTACGCCTCCTTTTGATAGAGCTAAAGGAGGATGGATGGACGTAAATCCTGGGGTAGCTTCTTCTTATATCTTCTCACGTAAACCAGGTGACAAGGTAACCATCTCAGGACCTTATGGCGAGTTCTTCATCAATGATTCTAACGCTGAGATGTTATATGTAGGAGGAGGAGCTGGTATGGCGCCTATGCGTTCGCACTTGTATCACCTTTTTAAAACCTTAAAAACTAATAGGAAAGTTACTTATTGGTACGGAGGTCGTTCAAAACGCGAGTTGTTCTATGTAGAACATTTCCGTGAATTGGAGCGCGAGTTTCCTAACTTTAGATTCTTTATTGTACTTTCTGAACCACTACCTGAAGACAACTGGAAAGTGAAGAAAGATATTAATGATCCTGAAGGCGATGGCTTCTTAGGATTTGTTCACAACGCTGTAATTGAACAGTATTTGAGCAAACACGAAGCTCCAGAAGATATAGAATTGTACTTCTGCGGTCCCCCAATGATGAACAAAGCCGTTCAGAAAATGGGACAAGACTTTGGTATGCCTGATGAAAACATTCGTTTCGACGACTTTGGTGGTTAATCACTACCTACGTTATACAAAAATCCGACTTAGTGATAAGTCGGATTTTTTATGATATAGATAAGGTTTCTTTTCGTTCTTTTATAATTGTGGAGTGATTGATAATCTCTAAACTCATAACTTTATCTACTGAATTAATACCAATACTTAAAAGTCCTTTTCCTTCATTGATATAATAATACCATATTTTTCGGTCAGTAAAAAGGTTTTCATCAATAAAGAAAGGGGTACCTAAGGTAGATGCAACAAGATGACTATTATCTCCAAAACGGATAGGAATACACAGTTTTTGTAAAATATGATTAGCTATTTCTGTAAGTTCTTCGTATAGTAAAATATCTTCAAAACTGATAGCAGAGAGAATATTACTGTTTCTTTCCTTAAAGCAGATAATATAATACCCAAAACAATCAGCTATACCTCCTACGCCAGCATAATCAAAAGGCATAGTTTCAACAGAAGAAATAAAATTAGTAAGACTGAAATCTTCGATGTTTATATTCATAAATGAGTTCATTAGTGTTTATCAAAGAAATGTTAAAATT
>NZ_KB291439.1:0-885 GCF_000318295.1 Capnocytophaga sp. oral taxon 326 str. F0382 | reverse complement strand
TTGTAACTGTAACTACTTTGGCTTGCCAAGCTTACAATAACTCTAATGGTAAGATACCAGTAAGGGTAGACCTTAATAAAATAGGTCAAGGTAACCACTACTATAGTTTAGATGGTGCTGCTGATAGACCTATAGTGTGGACAATAGCTAATCAAGCATTCGAATTAGAAGTAAGTCCATTGGTGGCACACACTGTAGTTGTGAAAGATGTAGATGGCTGTGTGACTACAGCTACTTTCAGTACTACGGCACTTATTACAGCTACAGCTACTGTTAGTAGAAATAAAACTTGTGCAACCCCTACAGCCGATATCACAGTAACTGTGACTGGAGGTACAGGTACTTACAGCTATACCTTAGAACGCTTAGATAATGGCGTAGTAGCAGGTGCTGTACTTGCACAAAATGTAGCCTTCCCAACACCTACAGGTGGAGTGATTACTATCGCAACGCCTACAACCGAGGCAGCTACTTACCGCATCACTATTTACGATGCCGAAACAGAAAATTGTCCTATAGTGAAAGAAGTAGTAGTACGTGACCCTGACCCTATAAATACAGATAACACAGTGGTGCAACCTTACCACGAAAAATGTAATTTAGGACTCACTGCTACGGGTACAGGTAGCATTGATATAGCAATGCCTACCGATAGTGATAGTTATACCTTTAGGATTACAAACGCTATTGATATCACTACAGGAAATAATGTAACAGTAACTACAACTCCTGCTATCGCAGGTACTCATACAGCTACTTTCACTCAGTTACACGGTACAACACAAGGAGTGAAATATCAAATAGCTATTACTAATAGTACAGGTTGTGTGGCCTATGTTGATGCTACTATCACCTCTCCAGAACCATTAGAGTTACAAACGGGAG
>NZ_KB291438.1:36385-38093 GCF_000318295.1 Capnocytophaga sp. oral taxon 326 str. F0382 | reverse complement strand
TCCTCAAAGGGAAGCTCTTCAAGATGTCAGCACCCTCTATCAATCACCAGAGGGTGTCGAGAAAACTATCTACTAAGATAGACAACTATTTAGAAGGCAAGCGGTGTGAAGTTTTTTCAGCGCCTTTTGATGTAGTGCTCAAAAACCCTAATGGAGAAGATAATACTGTATTACAACCCGATCTTTGTGTAGTGTGCGACCCCGAAAAGCTCGCCGATGGCAAACGCTGCTATGGAGCTCCTGATTGGGTGCTCGAAATCGTTTCTCCCAGCAATGTAGAAAAAGAACTAAGCAAAAAAATGCATATCTATGAAGAAGCAGGGGTAGCAGAATACTGGGTGCTACGCCCCGAAGAAAAGGAATTAGATATCTTTGTACTACAAGATAATGGCTATATAGGACTCAAGCCGCGCTTTGCAGGCGAAGTAGTATCCCCACAAAAATTCCCCGACTTGCAGATAAACCTAAGTGAGATATTTAGTAGTTAGGTTTCAGGTGTCAGGGGTCAGGGGATAGGATGCGTCACTACACTTTGGCAAAGTCTAAAACTTTGCCAAAGTTGATATGCTCGTCGTGCTACGACCTTTGCCAAATTTGATATTAAAAACTGCGTCCGCCTCATCCGACCAGTCCGCCTCGTCCGATAAATAAACAACTATGAAACATATTTTAATAACTTTGTTACTATGTGCGTCTTCTATATACGCACAAAATCCCTTAGAAGGTGAATGGATAACTTCCTCTCTGTTTGGTAATCTGAAAGAGGAATACCAAAACCTGCTTGTACTTACACAAAGAGAAGGTGAAAGAGTTGGTTATGCAACGGAATTTAAAAAGGACAACAAAAATCAATATATTTCGTATTATTTTGCCCCTTGTGGCAACGATTGTTTCCAATCTGTATCAGGAATATTTGAGCTTATAGCCCCCTCGTATGTGCGTCTGAATGCCTTAAATTTTAAGCAAAATGGCGATTGCGAAAAGAAAAACAAAACGTTGCATAACGATACCGCCGATTATTACATATACAAAGTCTCAAATAAGAAAATCTTCTTAGTGAAAAGCACTTCAAGAAATGAAAAAGAAGACGGAGAAAAGGCTAAAAACTATCTGTTAGTAACCGATATAAAGTACAATCTAGTGTATGACAGAAAGTACAAAATGAAAGTTGAGACTAAGGGTATAGCACCATTACCTGCACAAATAGAGGAATACGCCACCAATATACTCCAGTTAAAAGAATTCAAGATCATTATTTATAACAAATTAAGAGGGGCAGCAGTTTGGGTGTTTGCTGTAAAAGACCTTACCACAGGAGTTATAACCTATGTAACACAACAAAATTATATTGATACAGGAGGTAAAGAGGTCGCTCGCTTTTTTGATTGTACCGAAGCCGAAATGGAAAAGTTCAGAGAGTAACACCGAAGATTTGAAAAATTATAAGTTCGATGATGTACTTTTTCACTGGGAAGATAATTATTAAACCAACATATTTAAGTCACAGCAAATCAATGTAGATGACCTTTTTCGTGAGGTCACGAAAAAGGTTGAGATTGCCAAAGTTGATATTAAAAACTGCGTCCGCCTCGTCCGACCAGTCCGACTTGTCCGATAAATAAACAACTATGAAACATATTTTAATAACCTTGTTACTATGTGCGCCTTCTGTATACGCACAAAATCCCTTAAAAGGCGAATGGATAAC